>NZ_FNJS01000002.1:0-266853 GCF_900104405.1 Arthrobacter sp. ok909
CGAAACCGGTGCGGCCGCTCAGACCGGCACGACAGAAAGTCAGGCAGCGGCCGGTGGGGCGTTCCGGCCCGCGGGGGCGGTGCGGGAAACGGGCTCGCTGCTGTTCACCGGACCCGTCACCGCCTCCACCATCCGGAAGATCGCCTGCGACGCCGACATCATCCCCGTCCTGCTCGGGGGTGAGGGACGGATCCTGGACATCGGACGCGCCACACGGCTCTTCCCGCCCCACCTCCGCAAAGCCCTCATCGCCCGGGACCTCGGCTGCGCCTTCCCCGGCTGCACCATCCCCGCGCCCTGGTGCGAAGCCCACCACATCACATACTGGTCCCGCGGCGGAACCACCGGCACCGAGAACGGAACCCTGCTGTGCTCCCATCACCACCACCTGATCCACAAAGAGGCGTGGACCATCCGGCTCCGGACCGGGGTTCCCTGGTTCATCCCGCCACCCCACATCGACCCGGGCCAAAAACCCCGCCGCAACCACTACTTCACCCCCGCCCGACTTGCCCGGGCCGCATGACCACGGCCCGGGGGACGGCAAGCTCGACATCACCTCAACTAGGTCCGGTCCTGTCGACCTCGTCGTTGCCGGGTCAGGGAGAGCGGGGTCCGGCGTCGGCCCGTTTCGTTGTTCTACAGGGGGACGAAGTACGGTTAAGAGGTGCTAAAAACTGCCCTCAAACCCCGCTGGATCGCAGGACTCGTGTTCGCGATCGCCATTTCCGGGGTCTTTGTGCTGCTGAGCCAGTGGCAGTTTGGCCGCTCAACACAACCCGAAGCCCCGGTCTCCACCACAACCGAGGAAACTCGCCAGCTTACGTCGGTCCTGCAACCGGGCGGATTTTTCCCTGGTTCGGTGGCCGATCAGATGGTCTCGGCCACCGGAAGTTATGACCCCCAGAAACAGGTCCTCGTCCCGGGGCGACTGAACGACGGGGCCAGGGGCTACTGGATCGTGTCCGCCTTCGCCGTCAAGGATGCTCCTGTCCTGAAGGGCGGCGGGGCCACACCGCAGACCTGGATTCCGGTCGCCCGCGGCTGGATCGCGGATCCCTCGGACGCCGTCGCGCCGCCGTCGGGCACCATCGTACTGACCGGGCGGCTATTGCCGTCCGAATCCCCGCTGGCGAATACCGACCCCGGGCTCGGCCGCGCGAGTGCCGTCTCGGTCGCCGAACTCATCAACGACTGGAGCGTCAGCAGCTACCCGGGATTTGTCGCGGCGAAGACTGAACTCTCCGGCAGCACCGACGTCAGTGCGCTGGCCACCGGAGGCGACGTCAAGCCGCTCCTGATTGGCCCGCAGCCGCCTGCGCAGCAGGTCAACTGGCTAAACCTGTTCTATTCCGTGGAATGGGTGGTCTTTGCCGGGTTCGCGTTGTTCATCTGGTGGCGTCTGGTCAAAGACGACTACCGCCGCGACCTCGAAGACGCCCTTGACGCGGAATCAGGCGCGGAATCGGCCGCGCAACCGGACATTGATTCGGACGCAGACCCGGCCGAGGAACCGGTCAAGGAACGGGCCGGACAGGCGCCCGGCACCTCCGAAGCCCCGCAGCCGCTGGCAGCCGAAGCGCAACGCACAGCCCCCTATCCCACAGACCCGAGAGTGCAATCATGATCGAGCCCCAACCTGCCATCCAGCCGCAGCCAACCAACGGCACAGGGACAACCGGCAAGAAGCGCCGCTTCGGCGGCACCGAGGCCCAAATCCGGTCCGCCCTGAAGTTCTACAAAGTGCTCGCCTACCTGACGGGCTCGATGCTGCTCCTGCTGTGCGCCGAGCTGATCGCCCGGTACGGCTTCGGGCAGTACCTCTACGCCGGCGGCACCGACGCCGTCACCGGCCAGCCGTTCGGCCTGGGCTTCGCCGACGCCGAGCCGCCAGGAGTGATCGGGGGCGTCAACCTCTCCATCACGGTGCTGATCGTGCACGGCTGGATGTACGTCGTGTACCTGATTTCCAACTTCCGGCTGTGGTCGCTCATGCGCTGGCCGTTCACCAAACTGGTGATCCTGGCCCTCGGCGGCGTCGTGCCGTTCCTGTCCTTCTTCGTCGAAAAGAAGTTCCATGCAGAGGTTGAGGCCGAACTCGCGGCGAACCCGCAGGCTCCCCAGCGCTACTGAGCCCGGGAGACGCCGCGAACGGCGGCAGCCGCCGTCGGGCGTGTGAGTTCGCTTACCCGGGGCGCGATTCGGGCCCCACAGCGGCTTCTCAATGTGCGGGCGGGTAGCGGTGCAAAGTAGGCTAGTGGGGTGACTACTCCCACTGCATCCCAGACGTCCCACAGGCCGGTTCTGGTTGTTGACTACGGTGCCCAGTACGCGCAGCTGATTGCCCGCCGCGTCCGGGAAGCGAATGTGTATTCGGAAGTGGTTCCGCATACCTTCACCACCGAGCAGCTGCTGGCCAAGAACCCCGCCGCGATCATCCTCTCGGGCGGACCCGCAAGCGTTTACGCCGAAGGCGCCCCGAGCGTTGGCGCCGATCTCTTCGAAGCGGGTGTCCCCGTCTTTGGCATCTGCTACGGCTTCCAAGCCATGGCCAACGCCCTCGGCGGCAAGGTAGCCCAGACGGGTCTTCGCGAGTACGGTGCCACCGAGACCACCACCCTGGGTGAAGGCCGGTCCATCCTGGCTGGCATGCCTCAGCACCAGAGCACGTGGATGAGCCACGGCGACTCCGTCCATGAGGCCCCCGAAGGCTTCGAGGTTCTCGCGACGACGGCAGGCGCCGAGGTGGCGGCCTTCGCCAACGAAGAGAAATGCCTGTACGGCGTGCAGTGGCACCCGGAGGTGAAGCACTCGGCCTACGGCCAGCAGGTCCTGGAGAACTTCCTGTTCAAGGGCGCCAAGCTGGAACCGAACTGGACTGCAGGCAACATTCTCGAGGAACAGGTTGACCGGATCCGCGAGCAGATCGGGGACTCCAAGGTCATCTGTGGCCTATCCGGCGGCGTCGACTCAGCAGTGGCTGCCGCCCTGGTGCAGCGCGCGGTCGGCGACCAGCTGACCTGCGTTTTCGTGGACCACGGCCTGCTGCGCGAGGGTGAGGCCGAACAGGTCGAACGCGACTTCGTGGCCGCAACCGGCGTCAAGCTCTACGTCGCCAACGAGCAGGAGCGCTTCCTGAGCGCCCTGGCCGGTGTCAGCGATCCCGAGACCAAGCGCAAGATCATTGGCCGCGAATTCATCCGAGCCTTCGAGGAAGCCGAACTGGCGATCATCGCCGAGGCAGCGGCGCACGGTGAAAAGATCAAGTTCCTCGTCCAGGGCACCTTGTATCCCGACGTCGTCGAATCCGGCGGCGGCGAAGGTGCAGCCAACATCAAGAGCCACCACAATGTGGGCGGCCTGCCCGAGGACCTGCAGTTTGAACTCGTTGAGCCGCTGCGCGCACTGTTCAAGGACGAGGTCCGCGCGGTCGGCGCCCAGCTCGGACTCCCGCAGGAAATCGTCGGCCGCCAGCCGTTCCCCGGGCCCGGCCTGGGCATCCGGATCGTCGGCGACGTCACCAAGGAACGCCTGGACCTGCTCCGCAAGGCCGACGCGATCGCCCGCGCCGAGCTCACCGCGGCCGGACTCGACAACGAGGTCTGGCAGATGCCCGTCGTGCTGCTGGCGGATGTCCGCAGCGTAGGCGTCCAGGGCGACGGACGCACCTACGGACACCCGATCGTGCTCCGTCCCGTGTCCTCCGAGGACGCCATGACGGCGGACTGGTCGCGGCTGCCCTACGATCTCCTGGCCCGGATCTCCAACCGGATCACCAATGAGGTGGACGGCGTCAACCGCGTGGTGCTGGACGTGACCAGCAAGCCGCCGGGAACCATCGAGTGGGAATAGCAGTGTGAATGGCCGGCCTTTCGAGGCCGGCCATTTCATTTTGTTTCTGGCAATTCGAGTTGAATTTCGCACCGCCCAGTGTTGCGGCCCCGCAGGTGGTCCTGATTCGGGCTACCCTCGAAGGCATGCCGGTATGGTCCAAGGCGTCCCGCGCGAGCCAGACAACCGCGAGCACACAAAACGCGGCCATGGAAAGCGCGGACGCAACACAGACACGCGTTGACACGTCGAACGCGCTAAGGTCGAGCGCGCCGCGGTCCGGCATGGAGGAATCCGGCCGGGAGAAATCCAGCCCGGAGAAGTCCAGCATGGATTCATCCAGCACAGAGAAGTCGAGCACAGAAAAGAAGGCAGCAGTGTCAGTTGGTCAAGGCCACCCCGAGGGCTCCGAGGAGTTCAGGAAATGGCTGTCGGGGCTCAAACCCGTCACCGGAGCAGATACGATGCTGCGCTTCACCAAGACGCCCGAAGGCTCGATTGACCTGACCCATGCCCATCCGTCGGGGCTTGCCCAGCTGATGGCAGGCCGGCGCACCCGCCTCTCAACCCTGATCCGGGACCGCCAGCAGTACGTGGTTGCCGCCAGGGCCTCGCGAAACCTGCGCTCGAAAATCTTCGAACTCGCCAACGACCGCGGCATTGACGCGGGCTATTTCTCCGCCGGCACGGTCGTATGGACGTCCGCCGTCGGAGGTAAACCGCAGCGAATTTCCGCCCCGGTCATGCTCACCTCCATTTCCCTCACGGTGCGCCCCGGCGAGGACGACTATGAACTGCAACTCACCGAACAGGCGCAGATCAACCCCGCACTGATCCGGCACCTCAAGTCAGTCCACGGGATCGTCTTTGACGTCAGCGCGGTGACGCGGATGGCCTACAGCACGGCGCGTTATGACCCCCAGCCCGTCCTGGACCGCCTGGGCACGCTGATCCAGCCGATTGCCGGTGCTGAGATAGAGCACAACCTCCTCGTCTCCACGTTTGCGGACCTCTCCGGCAACCTGGATGATCCGTGGATCAACCCGAACAACCCCCTCGTCACCGCCCTGGCCCGATCCGGTTCCGGCGAACTGGTCGAGGTGCCCGTGCTTGAACCTGGGCGTTTCCCCAGCACGGATGAGCGGGACCCCGCCGATGAGCTTTTGCTGCTCGACGCCGACACGGACCAGCAGTACGTCGTCGACGCCGTTCGGGCGGGCGACTCGCTGGTGGTCAGCAGCCCGCCGGGCACCGGCCAGACCCAGACCGCCATCAACACCATCGGCGCCCTCGTCGACGAGGGCAAAACCGTCCTGGTAGTGGGCGACCGGCGTGCCAGCCTCGCCGAAATCTCCACCCAGCTGGAGAGCCTCGGCCTGGATTCCGTACTGCTGCAGCTCGCCGGCAATGCCAGTCCGCTGCAGCTCAAGGGGCAGCTGGTCCGGGCGATCGTCCGCAACGAGAAGTCGCTCCAACCGCAGCTAAGCAACCTGCACGCCACGCTGACGGGGCACCGGCACGCCCTGATGGACCATGTTGCGTCGCTGCACAACGTCCGGGAACGCTGGGGCTGTTCCCCGTACGAGGCCATGCAGTCGCTGGCCGAACTGACCTCCATCCAGCCGGCGCCAGCCACGACGGTCCGGCTCAAGCGCAGCGTGCTGGATAACATCCGGGACCGCGAGGAGCTCGCCGGCAGGCTCCGCCGCGCTGCCGAGCTCGGCGGTTTCAGCCGTGCGTCGACCACCAGCCCCTGGCACGGAGCACGGCTCCTGACCCGCAAGGAGACGCAGGAAGCGCAGGCCGTTGCACGGTCCGTCGCGGAGAAGCTGCCGCTGCTGCGCGGGCGAATGGACGAGGTGGCAGAACACGCCGAGATCCGCCTCGGCGGGACTTTCACCGAATGGGGCGAGCAGATCGAACTGCTCGTGGCCGTCCGCGAAAGCCTGGACAAGTTCACTCCCGACATCTTTGACCGCCCCGTCCATGACCTCATCTCTGCCACGGCGCCCTCCTCCTGGCGCCGGGAACGGGGGATCGAGATGCCCTCCATGCAGCGATCCCGCCTGCGCCGGGTGGCCAAGGAATATGTCCGGCCCGGCGTGCACATCGCTGACCTGCACAGCTCCCTTGTCCTCGTGCAGGAGCAGCGCGCCGCATGGGCCGGTTATGCCACGACGCAGCGGCACCCTGCCGTGCCGTCCGGGCTGGCCGAAATCTCCGGCCTCTACCGGGAGCTCGAGTCAGAACTGGCCGAACTGGGCCAGGCAGTCAAGCACACCGCCGCGGGCGGCGATCTGGACCGCGTGCCCTACGCCGATCTCCTGACCCGCGTTCAGCGACTCGTCGCCGACACCGCGACACTCGAAACCCTCCCGGAGCGTACGCTGTTGGTCGAGAGCATGCGCGAGCACGGGTTGGGCGAGCTGCTCGCCGACCTGGCCGAGCGTGAGGTCCCCGAGGGATCTGTGACCGCAGAACTCGAGCTGGCCTGGTGGCAGTCGGCCCTGGAAGCCATGATTAGCGGCGATGACTACCTCGCCATGTCCGACGGCGACGCCCTGCGCCAGCTGGAAGCGGAGTACCGGCTCGCTGACAACGCGCATATCGCCAGCGGCGCTGCCCGGCTCCGGTGGAACCTGTCCGAGCGCTGGCGCACGGCCATCGAAGCGTACCCGCGCCAGGCCGAGCTGCTGCGCAGTCTGCTGAAGGACGGCAGGGTTACCCTTGCGGCACTCAGCGGCCAGGCTCAGGAGCTGCTGCCCACACTCGTGCCTGTATGGTCCGTCAGCCCGTACCTCATGACGGGCCTCCTGCCGATCGAGCAGACCTTTGATGCCGTAGTGATCCTGGACGCCGAGACAACATCGCTGCAGGCCGTCCTCCCGGCTATCGCACGGGCCCGGCAGGTCATCGCTTTCGGGGATGAGCAGATCGCCAGCCCACGAACCTTCACCGTGGGGGTCGAACGGCTCGCCGCAGGGGAGAGCTCCTACCAGAGCGTCGAGAGCGCTTACCGTGCGCTGACTGGCGTACTGCCCGTGTGGAACCTGAGGACCGTGTACCGCGCGGTCGATGAAGACCTGGTGCGCCAGCTCAGCAAGGGATATTACGGCGGGGAACTCACCCGGCTCCCGGAAGGGCAATCCGCCACAGGCCTCGACCGCGCCCTCAGCGTGGAATACCTTCCCGATGGCACTGGGCTGCCCAGCGCCGACCACGACGGCGTTGAATCGGTAGTTGCCGAGGTGAACCGTGCGGTGGAGCTAGTCTTCGAACACGCCCGGCTTCGTCCCCGGACCTCGCTGGCTGTGGTGACCGGCAGCCTCCGTCACGCCGCCCGGATCGGCGAAGCCATCCGGGCCCAGCTGCCCAACTACCCGATGCTTGGCAGTTTCTTCACGGCAGGGGAGGAATCCTTCCGCGTGGTAGATCTGGAAAGGGCCCAGGGACTGGTCCGCGACCACGTCATTTTCTCCCCGGGCTATGGGCGCACGCCGCACGGACGTACGCTCCACAGCCTCGGACCGCTCTCCGCCGACGGCGGACGCGCTAAATTCGCCTTGGCGATGACGCGTGCGCGGCGATCCCTGCACGTGCTCAGTTGCTTCCGCCCCGAGGACCTCGACGTCAGCCGCCTGAGCCATGGTGCCGTGGATTTCTACGAACTACTGGACCGCGAGATCGCGGGCAATACGGATCTAGGCAGCCCCGCTTCCCGGGCGGCCGCCAGCGAGCAGGCGCTCGGCGCTGATCCGCTTGTGGCAGACCTGGGTGACCGGCTCCGGGCCCGCGGTGCGCGCGTGTGGCACCAGTACGACGGCGTCCTCAACATGGTGGCCGCCGCCGATCCGATGACCACGATCGGCCAGGACGATGCGGAGATTCCCCGTCCTGTGGCGATTGAGTCAGACGGCACCGGCCACTACCGGCGAATGAGCGTCCGCGAACGGAGCCGGCTCCGGCCGCAACTGCTCGAGCGGCTTGGCTGGCGTTATATGCCGCTGTGGACCATCGAGGTCTTCACTGATCCATCGGCCTGCGCCGACCGGATTGGCGGCTACCTCGGGTTGGAGAAGCCTGCCGTGTCCAGTCGGCTCCGGGCATCCCACGGGTCTTTCGATGACGACATTGAGAACCTGGCGATCAACGACGCCCGGGGCCAGGAAAGCCACGTCTTCTCAGGGCGCGCACCGGCGCGAGATGATTTTCATGGGCGCGAGACCGCGTCCACCCAGTCTGCCGGGCGTCCGGGCGAGGCGCATGAGGCAGGCGCTACGCCCCTGCTGAGGCCAGAGACTGGGACCACAAACAGTGCAGGAACGACCGGCAACAATGGCATGGCAGGCAGTACAGGCAGTAAGGAGTCCGGCGGCATGAGTGCAGACGGCGACATCCAGAACAGCACCGGCGCTACCGCGGCTGAAGCGAACGGCGACTCCGGGTCGGCTGCCGGGGAACCGGCGGCGGGGGAGCAGGCCGCGGGGCAGCCCGCAGGAGAAGCGCGGGACCAGGCGACGGCAAAGGAGAAGTCCCGGCGCGCGGCGGCGCCGGCCACGGCTGCCGGGGCAGTGCTACCGAACAAGGCGGCCGAAGACGACCCGCGGCGCTGGGGCGACCAGCCGGAGAATTACGACCACGACGCGTGGCTCCAGGAGCAGAAGCCTCCGCACTGGGGGTGAGATGTATGGCCGGTGCCGAGTAGCCGGCGAACGCAATCGGCCTCAGGGACAAGCGGCCGGCGGTCAGGCCCTTATCCGGGCGCGTGGTTAGGGACTTAGCCGGGCGCTCGCCCCGAAGCCGGCGGTCATCCGATGCACGGACTATCGGCCGGGCGGTCAGGCCCTTATCCGGGCGCTCGCCATGGCGCGAGCACGCCCGTCACCCAGCTGCTCACCCCGGCGCTGCCGGCACAAGCACGAAGAACAGCTTGCCTTGGGTAGATGCGCCGGCCAACCGCCGCGCCTGATCGTCCGCGGCTGCCACGACGATCAGCCCGTCCGCGTCTGCGTCCGCGGTGGCCAGCCACTGGCCCGTCTTGCCGCCCTGCACGGAGGTCCACAGTACAGGGACGGCTTCGGCCAAGATTCGGCCTTCAGAGGCTTGTTCGAAGCCGCTGCCGACGGTGAGCACCACGTTGACGAGTTGTCCGGGGGAGAGCAGCCGGATAGACGCAGCATCCGCCATCCTGAGCGGTACAGCCGCGGAACCGGCCGGGCTCCCGGCCAGCAGGCCCGGGCCAAGGATCTGGGCGTCGGTGAGGAGCTGGCCTTGGCGCAGCGGTGCGGCCAACCGCTTGCCCTCGAACGCGTTTTCGCCGTCCGGGCTGCCAGCTGGCACTAGCCCGGGCGGGATGCTGATCATGCGGACGTCGCCGGGTTCCAGGGTTTTTCCGGCGGGAAGATCGGCTGCAGCTGCGAACGCAGTGACGGTGTCGGCGGGCGCAGGAGTTAGCTGCTGAACAGTCAGGCCAGCGGCGATGCACAACATGAGCGCCGCCAGTAGCCGGCGGTTCCGGTTCAACCAGTTGCTCAGGCGGCGCCGCGGCGTCCTGCCGCGCGGCAACCGCTGCCGGGGCGGCTTCCCGGGCCGGGGGTGATTGCGGGTGGAGCCGCCGGCAGAAGGAAACGTGGCCGGAAGCAGGCCGGCCGAGCGGCTCCCAGCGCGTGCCCGGCTGGCGGGCATCATTCCGTTCCGGGGCCGGGGCGGCAACGAAGAGGCCTTGAAAGACGGCCAGGAAGCCGGGTTGAGTGAGGGTGCCATGGCTGCCACGCTACGGACTCTGGCATGCTCGCGGGAGTCGCGGAACTGCCTATGTGGACAACGGGAGGCAGGAAAACTGTGCGGGCCGCGGCATGCCGGCGTTAGTGCGCGATTGCACGGCACAGGGACTGCGGCTGCGGTGCTGACATGGCAGCAGTGTCTTTCGCGAACAACGCTCGCGGACGGCGGCCGGAGGCTACGCGGACGGGGGGCCGGTGCCGTCCGGAAACGGTGCACCAGGGCTGCGCATACGGCAGCCCCGGGACCTAGCTGGCAGCGGCCGGGGCAGGCGCCGCTGCGGGCGCGGGAGCTGCAGCGGGGGCCGGGGCAACCGTGCTGCCCTTGGTGTCGCGCGAATCGGTCCGGTAGAAGCCGGAGCCCTTGAACACAACGCCGACGCTGTTGAACTTCTTGCGCAGCGTGCCCTGGCACTCGGGGCAGGACGTCAGGGAGTTGTCGCTGAACGACTGCACGATCTCGAAGGCGTGGCTGCAGTCCTTGCAGGCATATGCATACGTGGGCACTGGAAATCCTCCTCTGGGACAAACGAGCAGGTCCCGTGCTGTCGAGTCGGGACCCGGTCGATATATCTTTCGATATACCTGTCGGCGGGTTCCGTCTTAGCAGTCGCAGGGCCTGAGTGCTAATTCTATCACCCTCGCAGGACCCCGGATCAGCGGAGCCGGATGATCCCGCCCGGTGTCAGCGCCGCGTCGACCTTCCGGTCGAAGGACTCGGCGGGAATGCTGCCCGCGGGCAGTACCTCAGTGTCGTAGACGACGGCGACGGTCGGCAGCGGCACGGCGTCGGACGCCCCGCCGGACCCGGACGAGCCGGACGCGGAGGACAGGGCGGCTAGGGTGGCAAGGAACTTGTCGTAGTAGCCGCCGCCTTGTCCGATGCGGTTGCCCGAGAAATCCACTGCAGTGGCCGGGAGGAAGATTGCGGTCGCGTCCAGCGTCACAGCGGTGCTGCGGCGCTCGCCAACAGGCTCCTGGATGGGGGCGAACCGGCTGCGGACAAACCCGGATTCCGGAGTCCAGTACACCCAGCTGAGTTCGAGTTCGGGTTCGCAGACGGGAAGGAGCACCCGGTGCCCGGCATCGACCAAGGCTGACAGCAGCGGCAGCGTGGGCGGTTCGGCGCCCACGCCGAGATATGCGGCGAAGGTACCCCGGCGGCCGCCGGTCAGATCGGATGCCCATTCGAGCCCGTGGCGGGCGATGCCTGCCGCTGCGGCATCGAGCGCGTCCAACGGGAGCGCCGCACGCCTTGCCCTGTGGCTGGAGCGTATTTCGTCTTTTGACGCCATGACTGGTCCGTCCTCTGCATCGTGCAGCCTGCTCCGCAACGTCAGGGGGCCCGCGGGGCAGGCCGAATAATTACGCAATGATTGGTCCCTCCGTTAGATTAGTCGAGTGAATACACCCAATGCTTCCGTCCGCAAGGCCGTCATCCCCGCCGCGGGCCTTGGTACTAGGTTTCTTCCGGCCACGAAGGCCATGCCCAAGGAAATGCTGCCTGTCGTTGACAAGCCGGCCATCCAGTACGTCGTCGAGGAGGCCGTGAATGTCGGTCTGAACGACATCCTGATGATCACGGGCCGCAACAAGCGGGCGCTGGAGGACCACTTCGACCGCGTTCCCGCGCTCGAAGCCACCCTCCAAGCCAAGGGTGACACGGCCAAGCTCGAGTCCATCCAGGCCGCCAGCAACCTCGGCGACATCCACTACGTCCGCCAGGGCGACCCCATGGGCCTTGGCCACGCGGTCCTCCGGGCCAAGCAGCACGTCGGCCAGGAACCATTCGCAGTGCTCCTGGGCGATGACCTTATTGACGCCCGCGATGAGCTCCTCAGCACCATGATCGAAGTCCAGGCCAAAACCGGCGGGTCGGTGGTCGCGCTGATCGAGGTGGACCCGTCCCAGATCAGCGCCTATGGCTGCGCCGACGTCGAGGCGATCGCCGGTGAAGAGTACGTCCGCGTCAAGCAGCTCGTGGAGAAGCCCGACGTCGAGGACGCCCCGTCAAACCTCGCGGTCATTGGCCGCTACGTCCTGCACCCGGCCGTCTTTGAAGTACTCGAGCGCACCGCGCCGGGCCGCGGCGGCGAAATTCAGCTGACGGATGCGCTGCAGGAACTCTCCAGCGGCACCGGCGAGGGCTACGGTGTGTACGGCGTCGTCTTCCGCGGCCGCCGCTACGACACCGGCGACAAGCTCAGCTACCTCAAGGCCTGTGTCCAGCTCGCCTGCGACAGCGAGGACCTCGGCCCGGGCCTGCGCGAATGGCTGCCCGGCTTCGCGTCCAGCCTTACCCCCAGCCTCGCCAAGTAATTCCCGTGGGGGGCAGCTTCACCTGGCCGGTGACTCTGGAGAGCGGCGACATCGTGCTGCGCCCTATCCGGTACCGCGACCGCAAAGAGTGGACAGCGCTTAGGTCACGCAACTGCGAGTGGCTGGCCCCCTGGGAGGCATCAAACCCGGTCCCCGGCGGCGGTCTGCCGGATTACCGGCAGATGGTGCGGTCGCTGAAGGCCCAGGCCGCACAGGCCACGGCCCTGCCGTTCGTGATCGCCGAATGGAGGCCCGGTCACGAGAAGCCTGTGATCGTGGGGCAGCTGACGGTGTCCTCGATCGTGTGGGGATCGGCCATGATGGCGACGTTGGGCTATTGGGTCGACAAGGACCGGGCCGGCCGGGGGATTGCCCCCACCGCCGTGGCCATGGCGACGGATTACTGCTTCGGAACCCTTGGCCTGCACAGGATGGAAATCAACATCAGGCCGGAAAACGGGCCGAGCCTGCGAGTGGTGGAAAAACTCGGGTTCCGAGACGAAGGATTCAGGCCCCGATACCTGCACATCAACGGTGAATGGGCCGACCACCGCACCTTCGCGCTCACGGCTGAGGAAGTGCCGGAAGGCCTTCTCGCCCGGTGGTTGCGGAGTCGGCCGGCGTGAGCCCGTGATAGCCGCTTGACCAGCCACTACGCCCCGGCCCGGACCAATTGCCGGCGCGCCCGCGACACACCCCTGACAATGCGGCCTAGCACCCCATATACCTCATACGGTTTTGGGTGTGGACTTCCCTCTTAGCAGCTCTGTGATCCTTGTCATTGCTGTTGCGCTCTGGATCGTATGGGTGGCGCCCTACGTTCTGCGGAACGGGCGCCACCAGCTGCAGCCTGCAGGCGAATTCCTGGCGGACGTCATCGACATAGAACCAGTAGACCCACAAGCGGGGAAGGTTATGAAAATGGCGGCGCAGCAGGAGAAGCCCATGAACATCACCCGGCGCGCAGAACCTGTCGGCGGCACCGCAGGGCCTGGGGAGACGCCAACGGAAACACGCGGTGCAAGCCCGCTGGCCGCGGCCGCCTCCCCGGCGTTCAGGATTCGCTGGGGCCGGCTTATGCTTGCGCTGGCCGGGATGCTCTCCCTGCTCACCGGCGTGGTGTCCGCGCTCCTTCGACTGTTCGGCGTCGGATCCGGATGGCTGCCGGTGGCAGCCCTGGTGGGCGCCGTCGCGTCCGTGGCAGTGCTCCGCCGTCTGGCTGTCCGCGACCGCCGGCGGAAAATGAACGCCGCATTCCGTGCAGCCATGGGCAGCCCGGCGCACAGGCCTGTGCGCAAGTCGGTGCCCGACGAGACCCCGTCCCTTCCTGCGGAGCGCCCCGGCGTGCGGCCCGAGAGTCCGCTCTTCGACGCCGAAGCGGACCGCTCCACACCGGAACCGTCGCCCAAGCCGCTCACCGCACTGGATCTCCGCCAGGCAGCCCTGGCCGAAGCGGCAGCCTCGGGCGACACCGCGGCAGCTGTGGCAGTCGCATCGACGGCACCTGCGGAAGGCGCGAGCTGGGAGCCCGTGGACGTTCCCAAACCCACGTATGTCGAAGCGCCGAAGGCCGAACGCGCGGCCCCCAAGCCGCTGGACCTGCCCCAGGCACCAAAAGCGGTCGGCAAGCCGTCGCTCAAGCAGGCCTCGGCCCGGCCGGCCGGCTCCGATCCCCGGATCGCCGACGATCCCGAGACGAAGCAGCTCAGCAAGGCCCAGAGCGCGTTGAGCAACCTCGACGACGTTCTTCAACGGCGACGCGCCTGACTCGTTCCGTTCTTCCGGAGTCTCTGCCCCGGGCAGCCAATGATGGCTGTCCGGGGTTTTCCTTTCCCCGCAGCGCCCCGGCAGGGAGCGCTGCACGGGCCGCTGCGGTAGCCTCTGGTCATGACAAGGATCTGCGTCGCCGGTGGAACCGGCCAAGTGGGCCGTGAGGTGGTGCGTCAGGCTCTCGACGCCGGGCATTCCGTGGCCGTGCTGAGCCGCCACCCACTCGGGGCCGGCACCGCCGGCAGTACCACCGCCGATAGCATCGCCGCCGACACCAACACGGCCGGCAACGTCGGGGGAGCCGAATACTTCCGCGCGGACGTGACGACGGGGGACGGGCTCGCGGCCGCCCTGGCTGGGGCCGACGTCGTGATCGACTGCCTGGAGGGACGCTCCGGGAAAGCGCGCAGGAACTTCGCCGACGGCGGCGCGCGGCTTCTGGCCGCCGCCCAGGAGGCGGGCACGGCCAGGGCCGTGATGCTCTCCATCGTGAACTGTGATCGCAGCAGCCATGCCTTCTACCGCTCGAAGGCGGCGAAGGAGCACGTCTACGAGCTGTCCGGGCTCGAGACGGTGGTGGTGCGGGCCACTCAGTTTCACTCGTTGCTGGCGATGAAGTTCGGCGCCGGATCAAAGGTCAGGGTCATCCCGGTGGTGAGGGGCGCCGGGTTCCAGCCCGTCTCACCGGCCGACGTCGGTGCGGTGCTCCTGGAGGCCGCCCTGGAGCCCGCACCGGATCCGGGGCGCGGCCGGGCGCCGGAGCCGGAGACGGCGACGGCACCCACGCCTGAATCGGGGCGCCCGCGGCACCGCGTGCTGACCATCGGCGGCCCGGAAGCCAGGGACATGGCCGACTTCGCCCGGGAATGGCAACGGGCCACCGGCGCGAAGGGCCGTCTGGTGCGCCTGCCGCTGCCGGGGGCGATGGGCCGCTACCTGCGCGCAGGGCTCAATCTGGAGCCGGAAGCGCGACACGGTACCGAGACATTCCGTGGCTGGCTGGCAAACCACGCAGATAGTTTGTAGCCTAGGGACACCGGCAACGCCGTTCCGACAGGACCGGCGTTGCTTCGGGGCTATAGCTCAGTTGGTAGAGCGCTTCGTTCGCATCGAAGAGGTCAGGAGTTCGAATCTCCTTAGCTCCACAGTTGATGGGCGGCCCGGCGGAACAGTTGCCGTGGCGGCCCTGTGAACGTTGCAGCCCGCGACAGCCACGCCAGCGCCGGAATCCAGTGCCGCAAACCAGGGCGGAAATCCACTGTAGACAAGGCCACGAACCATGAAGAACACCCTCTCGCTCGCTCTGGTTCTGCTGGCTCTTCTGCTGGCCGCCTGCTCCGCCGCCCCCACTTCAGAACCGACCGCCGGCAGCAGGTCCACGGGGCTGGCGGCGTCGCTTCCCAAACCGAACCCGGCCCAGCAGGACGCGCTCCTGGCCGCCTTCGCCCGGATCAACCCGCGCCTGTCGAACGATCACGCAGTCGAGACGGCCCGCGGCCTGTGCGGGCGCCTGCTGGGGCAATCGTCGGCGGACCAGCTCATCGCCGCGGCAAAGGCGGCATTCACTAACGGCGACGTCCCGGTTGTCTCGGACGAGGAAGCCCAGCGGATTCTCTCGGCGATCGGGGCCAACGGGTTCTGCCGTTAGCCTTGTAGGTGACACGAGGAGAACAATGACCACCCTGAAAGAACGCCTGCACGCCGACGTCGTGAGCCACATGAAGGACCGTAACAAGGTTGCCCTCACCACTGTGCGCAACGTCCTGGGCGAGATCGAAACCCGGGAGAAGTCGGGCAAGACGCCGATTGTCATGGACGACTCGCAAGTGACTTCCCTCCTGCAAAAGGAAGCCGCCAAACGCCGCGACACGGCCCGCATCTACACCGAAGCCGGTGAAGCCGAACGTGCCGCCGCCGAGATCGCCGAGGCCGAGGTGATCGAGGCCTACCTGCCTAAGGCGCTCACCGCGGCGGAGGTCGAGACGATCGTGGACGAGGCCATCGCCGCACTCAAGGCCGAGGGCGTCGAACTGTCCCTTCGCCAGCTCGGGGCAGTGATGAAGCCTGTCACCGCCAAGGTGGCCGGACGATTTGACGGCAAAGCCGTGAGCGAAATCGTGCGCAACCGTCTCTCGCAGCAATGAGCCTGATCCGGCTGCATGACGTCGGGGTCCGCTTCGAGAACGCACAAATCTTACGCGAGGCGTTCTTCCGCCTCGAACCGGGAGACCGGGTGGGCCTGATTGGCAAGAACGGCTCCGGCAAAACGACCATCCTCAAGCTGATCCTGGACCAGGTCTCCCCGGACGCCGGAACGGTCACCGTGGAACAGGGAACCAGGGTGGGGTACTTCTCCCAGTTTTCCGAGCTCGACGGCGAGGCGACAATCCTTGAGGTACTTGACGGCCTGTTCGTCGACATCAAGGCTGCCGAGGCCGAGCTCGCGGCTATTGACGCGGCCATTGCCGCGGACCCTGACGGCGCCGAACTCGACCGGCTGATCCGGCGTCAGGCCGAGCTGTTCGAGGACATGGACCGCCTCGACGGATGGGACTACACGCGGCGCATCGACACCGTCCTGACCACGCTGGGGTTCAGCGAGGCCCACCGCACCTGCTCGATTGACGAACTGTCCGGCGGCTGGCGAAACCGCGCCGCCCTGGCCAAGATCCTGTTGGAGGGCCCGGACGTCCTGCTTCTCGACGAGCCCACCAACTTCCTGGATGTGGCCGGCGTCGAATGGCTGGAAAGCTGGTTCCGCGATTTCAAGGGCGCTGCGATCATCGTCTCGCACGACCGGAAATTCCTTGACGCCGTCGTCACCCGGATCATTGAGGTGGAAAACTTCCACCTGCACGAGTACCCGGGAAATTTCGCTGAGTACGTTGTCCAGAAGCAGTTCCGGCTCAAGACGCTCGAGGCGCAGTTCGTCCATGAATCCGAGCTTCTGGCCTTCGAAGCAGAGGGCATCGCCGACCGCCGCGAGGCCACCAAGGCCGCCAGCCGCGGGCTTGGGAACCAGCTCGCCAAGATCAAGAAATCGCGCACGCCACGGCCGGTTGACCAGATCGTCACGGAGATCTACGGCGGCCTGCACGTGAAGGATGTCCTTTGCCGCGTGGAAGCGCTGGGCAAGTCCTACGGCGACAAAGTGTTGTTCGAGGACCTGAGCTTTGAGATCCGCCGCGGCAACAGGATTGTGGTCCTGGGCTCCAACGGCAGCGGCAAGTCAACGCTCCTCAAAGTCCTGACCGGCGAGGAACAGGCGGATTCCGGCGACGTAGCCTGGGCCAAGGGGCCCGGTTTTGTGTCATACAACCAAATGCTGGATGAGCTCGACGACGCCGACACCGTGTCCCATGCGGTCAACGCGCTGCCGGACAGCCTCGCCTTCAGCGCCACGAAGAAGTCCGTCAACAGGTTCCTCGCGATGTTCCAGTTCTCCGAGGCCGACCTCAAACAGAGGATCGGGAACCTATCCGGTGGACAGAAAGCACGTGTCGCCATGGCTCAGTGCCTTCTGTCCGGGGCCTCGGTGCTGCTCCTCGATGAGCCCACCAACCACCTCGACATGACCAGCACCCAAGTGATGGAGAGGGCACTGCTCCACTTCCCCGGGGCGGTGGTGGTGGTCAGTCACGACCGCTTCTTTAGTGAGAAAATCGCCAATCGTCACCTGGTCTTCGGCAGCGACGGCGCGCAACCCGGCGAGGTTGACGTCCGCGCCGCCTGAGTGGACGCCGGACAAAAGAACGCGATTCAAAGAACGCGGAGATGAACGGAAGCTCAGCGTTTGCCCAGCATTGGCTCAGGATGGGGCAGAAGCGGCTGATGAGCCACAAGACGGCTGATTCTGAAGGGTAATGTGGCGCTGGCTGCCGGTGGGGGACCGGCAGCGGTCTCACTATCCGTTGTGAAAGGAATCTCCCATGGCAGGAATTTTCGGCTGGCTCAGCGCACTGGGCACGACCGGCAAGGCAGTAGTAGTTGCATCCGTCGTCGTCACCGGCGGGGCAGGCGCGGCGGCTGCTGCCGCGACCGCCGATTTCCCGGCTGACCCCACGTCGACGACGTCGACCGACTCCCCGACGGCGGAGCCGAGCGACAGCCCGACCGACACCCCGACGTCCGAGCCGAGCGACAGTCCGACTGCGGAGCCGACTGACTCCCCGACGTCTGAGCCGAGCGAGAGTCCGACTGCGGAGCCGACTGACTCCCCGACGTCTGAGCCGAGCGACAGTCCGACTGCGGAGCCGACCGACTCCCCGACGTCTGAGCCGACTGACTCCCCGACGGCGGAGCCGAGCGTTACGACTGGACCCGCAGCCCCGGCACCGGCTACTCCTCCGGCACCGGCCGAAGAGCACGGCAACAGCGGATGGGCACACCAGAACGCTGACGCGCACCGCGCCGCTGGTCAAACCAACGCTGCCGAACACCGCGGTGATGGTGGCGGCGACCACGCCGGCACGTCCAACGAACACGGCGGCTCCGGTGGCCACGGCCACGACGACTAGTTAGAAGGCCCTGCAAAGCGGGGGTCCGGCCCACTGGTCCGGGCCCCCGCCGTCGTGACGGCCCGAAAATGCCACGGCCCGGAAATTCCAGGACCCGGAACGACACCGCGGAAAAATGACACCGCAGGCCCGCCGCCGGGCGCGGGGTGCCGGGTCCGCGGGATAATGGAAGCATGACCGACCAGCAGCAGGACCGCGATCCGTGGGAGGAGTTTGACAGCCTCAAGCCGGCTGGCCCGGACCGCGTTGCCGGCTACCCCGGCGGGGAACCCCAAGGCTTCGGCTTCCGGACGGGCGTCCGCAGCGCCCGGGTGGCCTTCGGATTTGCCGTCTACTCCCTGGCGCTCGGCAGCATTCTGGTCCTCACCGGAGCCATCGTCTTCATCGGCAGCGGGAAGTGGCTGTTGCTCGGGCTCATGGTGGTGATAGAGGTCATCTTCGTCCTGGCGTTCCGCCGGCTCGTGGCCCAGGCTCGGAACAGGCGGACGTCGGGTTAGGTCCGGTCGTTGGCAGAACGGGACCTTCTTAGAGCCAGCCCTTCTTCTTGAAGATTGCGTACATGAGCGCCGCCGTGCCGACCATGAGCGCGACTGCCATCGGGTAGCCCAGCGTCCAGTGCAGTTCGGGCATGACGTCGAAGTTCATGCCGTAGAGCCCGGCCACGAACGTCGGTGCGAAGAAGATCGCGGCCCACGATGAGATCTTCTTGACCTGTTCGTTTTGTTCCGCGCTGGCCTCGTTCTGGCGGTTGGCGGTCAGTGTCCCGTCCAGGGTGAGCGCGTTCTGCAGCAGGTCCCGGAAGGAATCGGCGCGGGAAATCAGCCGCTCCACATGGTCCTCGACGTCGCGGAGGCTGTGCTGCAGTTCGGTGTTCACCATGTACTTTTCGAAGCCGCGCCGGAGCTGGTGCATCATAGCCGGCAGCGGATGAATGGCGCGCTGGAAATGGATGACCTCGCGGGCGAGTTCGTAGATGCGCCGGGATACCAGCGGGTCGCCGCTGAAGAGCTGGTCCTCGATCTCGTCGATGTCGTTTTCCAGCCCGGCCACTACCGGCCCATAATCATCCACCACCTGGTCCATGAGTGCATACAGGACCGCCTCGGGGCCGTGGCACAGCAGGTCCGGGCGGCTCTCCAGCCGGCGCCGAACCTCGCCCACCACTTTCGTCTCGGCGTGCCGGACCGTGACCACGAAATTCCGGCCCGTGAAGACGTGCAGTTCGCCGAACTCCACGGTCTCGGTCTCATCCAGATACCGGGCAGGGCGGAGCACCGTGAACAGGTTGTCGTCATAGCGCTCGAGTTTGGGCCGCTGGTGCGCGGAAATCGCGTCCTCCACCGCCAGACGGTGCAGTCCGAATTCCGCCGCGACGGCGGACATTTCGTCCGGCGTAGGCCGGTACAGGCCAATCCAGGCCATGCCGCCGTGCTCGGTCAGGGCCTCGAAGGTCTGTTCGAGGTTCCGCGGCTCGACGGCACGGATTCCGTCAACATAGACGGCGTTGTCGATGATAGTCACCGGGACATTATCCAGTGTTCACCTGGAGTTCGTCGGCGCCGCCCCGGCGCGACGCGGACCGGCCGGGAACCAGGGCACTGCCTTGGACAAGCCTGCTGATGAGCGGTTCGGTCCGATAGGGGATATGGGTGTGCAGCGCCAACACGGTTTCGGTACGGATGACTCCCTTGATCCGCAGGATCGACCGCAGGGCGGCCTGAAGGTTATGCGTATCGGTCGCCACCACGCGGCACCAGACATCACCCCGCCCGGAGATCTCGTGGACTTCCAGCACCTGGGGGATCAGCCGCAAGGCGCCCACGACGCCGTCGAGTTCCCGGTGATTGACCTCGATGGTCACGAAGGCGACGACGTCGTAGCCCACCGCTTCGAGGTCGATCTCACGGCCGCCGTCGTGCAGTATGCCCGAGCGCAGCATTCGCCGCACCCGCGACTGGGCGGTGTTCCGCGCGATGCCCAGGGCATCACTGAGGTCGCCGATCTGGATCCGCGGATCCCGGATCAGTTCCAGCAGGATTTTCAGGTCGGTGGGGTCCAGACTGTTCAAATCATCACTCCGGTTCACTTTGACAGCCTGAGAATGACTGTTTTGCTCAATTCTGGCACAAAACTTGGCCATGCAGCTCACTGGTGTCGCATCCTATAGGTACCAATCTTCGACCGGGCCGGGCTGTTCCTCCACAAAGGGAAAGCCTGGCCCGATATTTTGCAAGGGCACGGACATGACAGTCTTCAGTGAACTCCGCATGCGCCCGGCCACAGCTGACCGCTGGGGCTGGGACGCGTCCACCACCGCACGGCTCGTGATGGCCGGAGTCGTGATCTTCACGCTGCTCGTCGGCGCGAATCTTGCCACGCCGTTGTACCCCCTGCTGCAGGCAAAGCTCGGAATTACGTCACTCGATGTCACGGTGGCGTTCTCGGCCTACGTCCTGGCGCTCGTGGCCACGCTCGTCCTGGCCGGCCACTGGTCCGACCACATCGGACGCCGGGCCGCACTGATGCTGGCGGTCCTGGTGGGCCTGGCCGGCGGCTTTGTCTTCGCCACCGCGGACAGCCTCGTGGCGCTCTCCGTCGGGCGTGCGCTGCAGGGCATCGCCGTAGCGCTTGCCACCGGCGCAAGTTCTGCCGCGCTCCGCGAACTCCTGCCCAGCAGGCCCGAGTGGGCCTCCAGGTTCACCCTCCTGGCCTCGGCGGGTGGCGTTGCCGCCGGCCCTGCGATCGGCGGAATGCTGTCGCTGCTGCCCGGGCCGACCTCGACGCCGTACTACGTGCACTCCGTGGTCCTCGCCGCCGTGCTGGTGCCGCTCTACCTGCTCAAAGCGCGGCCCGCCATCAGCCTGCATGCCGGTCCTCAGCCGCTGCGGGTCTTGGCGCCACGGCGTCCGTCCGTCTCCAGCGAGGCGCGGGGCGCTTTCTGGTTGGCCTCGTCCGTGGGCTTCCTGAGCTTCACCGTCTTCGGCTTTTGTCTCTCGCTCGCGCCCGGATATTTTGCCCAGATTGTCCACGCAGATTCACGGCCGCTGATCGGGCTGCTGGCCGGACTGACGCTGGGTTCCTCAGCCCTGAGCCAGCTGCTGGCCGTCCGGGGCAGGTTCGCCGTGCCCGCGGGCCTGGCCGTCCTGGGCATCTCAGTCCTGATGATCGCCGCTGCCGCCGCCTGGAGCAGCCCGTGGCTGCTCATTCTGGCCAGCATCACTGCCGGCGTGGGGCAGGGCGTGGCATTCCGGACCGTCTTCAACGATGTTGCCGGCAAGGTGGAGGCCGCCCGGCATGCCCAGATCATCAGCACTGTCTACGTCATCACGTACCTCGGGAGCGCCATCCCGGTGATCGGTTTGGGACTCGCGACCGGGATGGTGGGGCTGCAGAGCGCCGTCGCCGGCTTTGTCGTGGTGTGCGCCGCCGCTGCGCTGACCCTGGCGGGCATCACACTGCGGACCGCACTGCGCCGGCGGGCCTAGCGGCCAGGGGACGGGCCGGAAACGGGCCCGGAAGAGCCCCGGGAAAATGCCCCGGCAGTCCGGGAAGCCAAGAGGTTACGGCAGCGGGCCGTGGTTGCCCTGGATGTGGTCGAACACCAGGGTGGTCTCGGTGTGGCCCACGACGGGATCGGTGGCGAGGTTATCCAGCACCCAGTCCCGGAGGTCCTCGGTGGTGGCCACGGCGATGTGCAGCAGGTAGTCCACTGATCCGGAGGTGTGGAAGGTCGAGAGCACTGCCGGGAGCTTGGGGACCCGGGCTGTGAAGCGGTCGATCTGTTCGCGGTCGTGGGCGCGGAGCCGGACGGCAATGAGGGCCTGGACCGAGCGCCCGATCGCGGACAGGCTCAGCTTGGCCTCAAAGCCCTCGATGATGCCGCGCTCCGACAGGGCGCGGGTGCGCATGAGGGCCGTCGACGGCGCGATCCCCACGAGCTCTGCCAGTTGTTTGTTCGAGATGCGCGCATCCGCGACGAGGGCAGCCAGCAGGCGCTCGTCGATCGCGTCCAGCGGCTCGCTGGCCCCCGCTCCCGGCCGAACATTCTTCGCACTGCTGCTCACGGATCCTCCTTGAAGTGTTGTCAGTTCATCATAAGCGGCACAATCCAACAGTTCCATTCAGAACCCCTACTAAACCTCGAATTATTGCCAGATACTTGCGGCATTCAATGGTGAAAATTCGTAAGGAGTAAGGTGCTCTCTCAAGATTCAATGGCGGTACATGCAGGCCGGGACGGGCTCACCGAACTGGGCGTGCATGCGGTGCCGATCGATTTGTCCACCACCGCGCCCCTTCCTTCCGTGCACGACGGCGGCCTGGCTTACGAGCACATGGCCACGGGCGGCTCGCACGTGGAGGGTCAAAGTACCGTTTACCAGCGTCTGTGGAATCCCACGGTGGCACGGTTCGAAGAAGGCGTCGCCGTCCTGGAAGGCACCCCCGAGTCCGTCGCCTTTGCCACAGGCATGGCGGCGCTGAGCGCGGTGCTCCTCGCCGTGGTCGCGGCGGGCAAGAAGCATGTCGTGGCCGTACGGCCCCTTTATGGCGGCAGCGACTATCTGCTCGCCTCCGGGGTCCTCGGCAACGAGGTCACGTTCACGACGCCGGACGGCGTTCGTGCGGCCCTCCGTCCGGACACGGGCCTGGTGATCCTGGAGACGCCGGCCAACCCGACCCTTGAGCTCGTCGACATTGCCCGGGTGGTTGCCGCTGCCGACGGTGTGCCGCTCCTTGTGGACAACACGTTCGCCAGCCCGGTGCTGCAGCAGCCCTTCAGACACGGCGCCGCCATGGTGCTGCACAGTGCGACGAAGTTCCTGGGCGGCCACGGCGACGCCATGGGCGGCGTGGTGGCCACGGCCTCCGATTGGGCGGTGCGTCTGCGCCAGATCAGGGCCGTGACCGGCGGAATCCTGACCCCATGGCCGGCCTATCTGCTTCACCGCGGACTGGCGACGCTTCCCGTCCGGGTCCGCGCCCAGCAGGCCAGCGCCGGAAAGGTCGCGGTTGCCCTGGCAGGGCACGGGCTCGTCAAGCGGGTCTACTATCCGGGCCTGGCCGAATGCGACCCGCAGGGCCTCATCGGCACCCAGATGTCCGGCCCGGGATCGCTCATGGCCTTCGAGCTCGCCACCGCCGAGCACGCCGAGCGGATCCCGGCCGCCGTCGCCATGATCACGCACGCCGTCTCCCTTGGCGGCATCGATACCCTCATCCAGCACCCGGCCGGACTCACCCACCGTCCGGTCGAAGCCTCGGCCAAGCCGCACGCGAGCCTGCTGCGGATCTCCGTGGGGCTGGAAGACCCGGCGGACATCATCGCCGACCTCGTGCAGGCGATCGAGGCAACCCGGTAGGGGGCGGCCTTCCGGCGCCTACCTGGGTAGGGCCGCCTGGCCGCCGACCGCGGCCGTCCCGCCGGGTGCCTCGGTGCTTCCGGCTGGGGCGGCTCCGGTTGCGGCGTTCAGGGTTGCCGTGCCTCCGGTTGCCGGCGCCGACGCGGGATGTGCGACGGCGGTGATGACCGCCGTCGCGCCCGCCAGTCCGATGACGGCCAGTGCCAGGGCCGTCCAGCCGAGTCCCTGGAAGAGCAGGCCGCCGGCCCAGCCGAGCACGCTGGAGCCGAGGTAGTACGCGAGGTTGTACAGGGAGGCCGCCTGCGCCCGGCCCGTCGTCGCGATGAGTCCGGTCCAGCCTGAACCGATGCTGTGCGCCGCGAAGAAGCCTCCGGTGAACAGCAGCAGCCCGATCAGGATCGGGACCAACAGTTGCGTGAGCGTCAGGGCCAGGCCGCCGGCCATCAGCGCCGTCCCGGTGATCAGGACGGTGCGCCGGCCGAACCGCAGGGTCAGCCCTGCTGCCCACCGCGCCGAAACGGTTCCGGAGAGGTAGGCCAGGAAGATCAGGCTGATCGCCGTGGCCGGCAGGCTGAATGGTTCCCCCGAAAGCCGGAAACCGAGGTAGTTGTACACGGCCACAAAGCCGCCCATCAGCAGGAACGCCTGGGTGTACAGGGCCAGCAGCCGGGGATTGCGGGCATGGCCGGTCAGGGTCCGGACGGCCCCGCGGAATCCGCCCGCCGCCGCGGCCGTGAACCCCTGCGCCCGCGGCACAAGGACGAGGAACAGGACGGCGGCGGCGGTGGCCAGTACGGAGACGGCCAGGGCCGCGGCCCGCCACCCCCACAGTTCGCCGACCGGGCCCGCGACCAGCCGGCCGGCGAGGCCGCCCAGGGTGGTCCCGGCGACATAGCTTCCGGCGGCGAGCGCGGCATGGGCCTTGTTGACCTCCTCGTTGAGGTACGCGATGGCGATGGCCGGGATGCCGCCCAAGGCCATTCCCTCAAGCATCCGCAGGCACAGCAGCATGGGGAAGCTGGAGGCCAGCGGGACCAGCAGGCCCAGGACGGTGGCCGCGGAAATGCCCCACATCATGGCCCGGACGCGGCCGATCCGGTCGGCCAGGAAGGACCACGGGAGCACCGTCACGGCCAGCCCCACGGTGGCCAGGGAGATCGTCAGTGCGGCTTCGGCGGCCGACACCTTCAGATCCGCCGTCAGGATGGGGAGGACCGCCTGGGTGGAGTAGAGCTGGGCGAACGTTGCGACGCCGGCGAAGGCAAGTCCGGCGAGGATCCGGCGGTAGGCCTCGGAGCCTTTCGGATGACCCGCCCACGGGGCAGCCTTGGCAGCAGAGGTGGCCGCGGGAGTGGGACCGGCTACGGAGGCCGCGGAAAAGCGAGGCATGCCTTCAGGGTAGAACGTGCCTGAGGGATGCTTCCAATGCATGATTTCCATAGGATAGATAGCAAATCTGGAAGAGTCATGGCAGAAATCCCGAGGGCAGAAATCCCGAGGCGAGCGGAAGAGTGCGGGTAGGGCGTGGATGTAGAACACAGACAGCTGGTGCAGTTGCTGCCCCTCCTGCCGTTGCTGGCAGAACTCGGCCGGACGGAGCACATCACCGAGACCGCCGAGATCCTGGGCCTGCCGCAGTCGACCGTGAGCCGGGCGATTGCCCGCGCCAGCGCCATCGTGGGCACGGACCTGGTGATCCGGGACGGCCGCGGGGTGCGGCTGACTCCCGCCGCGAAGGCCCTCCTGCCCCACATCCATGCCGCCCTGGCGGAATTCCAGACCGGGCTGGACGTTGTCCGGCACGAATCCGACGTGGTCCGTGGCAGGATCGCCGTGTCCTTCCAGCACACCTTCGGCGAGGCGATGCTGCCGCTGCTCATCAGTGCGTTCAGGAGCCGGCATCCGCAGACTGCCTTTGACCTCAGCCAGGGGGCCCGGGACGGCTGCCTCGCGGAACTGGCCGCAGGCTCCGCCGACCTGGCACTCACGGCCCCGGTTGCCACACCGGGCAGGAGCATCGGCTCGGCCGCCCTGTACCGGGAACCGCTGCGCCTGGTGGTGAACCACCGGCATCCGCTGGCCCGCCGCCTTCGGGCACGGGTTGCCGACATCCGGCACGAGCCGTTCGTGGCGATGGGAACCGGCTACGGCATGCGCTCGCTGACCGACGCGCTGTTCCGGGAGGCAGGATTCCGTCCCCGCATAGCCTTCGAGAGCCAGGACTCGCACACCGCCCGCGGGCTGGTCTCGGCAGGGCTCGGCGTCAGCATCCTGCCGCCTGGCGGCGCCGCACCCGGGCGGCGCTATCCGTCGGAGGGCAACGGCCAAGGCAACGGCGCCGACGACGGCGGTCCCGGGTGGGTGGAAATTCCCCTGGATTCGGCCCTGGCGTTCCGCGAGATCGGCCTCGCATGGCGGGAACGCCGCGGCGGGGCCGACGCCGAGCCGGACCCCGTGCGACTTTTCCGCGAACTCGTGCTGCGCGACGGCCCGGCGCTCCTGGCAGGATTCGTGCGGGAACGCTCGGAAGGCTGAGCCGGTCCGGCGCGCTGCCCGTCCGCGGGGTGCCGGTCCTGTGGGCGCGAGTTCGCCGGAAAGCTGCGACGTCGCCCGAAGGTTACGGCGAAATGGGGCGCTTCCGGCGAACTCGGTGCGAACCGGGGGTGACCTCGGCGCTGCGGTGACCCGCTCAGCCCAGAAGACGCGCCAGGACCCCGGCCACTGGTCCGGCCTGTGCCTGCTGCCAGCCCGTGCCCGCCCACAGGTTCAATCGTTCCGCATCCCCGGCAGCGGCCGCCGCAGCCCGGAGGGGAGCGGTCAGGTGGTGGACAGCCGGATAGGCCTCCGGCGCCCCGGGATGGTCGCGGACAAATTCGTTCTCCAGGGCCCGCGCCGGCCGGCCGGTGAAGGCACGCGTCAGGCGGGTCCGGGTGAAATGCGGATCCGCCAGGGCATCCTTGTGCAGCTGCCGGGCCCCGCTTTCGTCCGTGCGAAGAAAGGCCGTGCCCAGCTGGGCCGCTACGGCCCCGGCGCGCAGCACGGCGTCGAGCCCGGCCGCGTCCATCACGCCGCCGGCCGCCACGAGCGGGAGGTCGACGGCGGACCGGACCTCCGCGAGCAGCTCCGCCGTCGTGCCAACCTGCCGCGACGAGCCACGCAATGACCCGCCCTGAGGTGAGCCGATAAGCGGGGAACCGGCCGGCCGCGCTGGCGGCGCCGACGCCGGAAGGAACGCCGAGCTGTGTCCGCCGGCGCTCGCGTGCTGCACCACCAGCGCATCCACACCCTGTCCGGCCGCCTGCCGTGCCTCGGCCGCGGTGGTGACAGTGGCCAGCACCGCTGACCCCACCCGCTGCAGGGCGCGGACCACGTCCGGGCCCGGGAGCCCGAAGGCGAAACTGACCAGCTCCACGGGATCTGCCAGCAGGGCATCAATCTTTGCCTGCCACTCGTCGTCGTCATCCAGCCGCAACGGCGGGAGTTCCACACCGTACCGCAGAGCATCAGTGCGCAACTGCCGGCGGTACTCCTCAAGCTCCGCCACCACCGATGCGGACGGCGTCAGCTGGGCCGGATCCGGGACAAACACATTCATGCCGAACCGGGCGCCGGATTCCCGGGTGGTGCGGACTTCCGCCTGCATGGCCGCCACGCTCCTGTAGCCTGCCGCCAGGAAGCCAAGTCCGCCGGCCCAGTGCACGGCCCCAACGAATGCGGGCGTGGACGTACCTCCGGCCATGGGCGCCGCAATGACGGGGGTGCCGAAAAGGTCGTGGGGCATTGCGGGCTCCTTGCAGCGATTCAGTACTCTGTTCCAGTGACTAACACAGACAACCCGCCGGCGGCGGACTCCGTTCCATCTTCCACCACCTCGACCGGCACCGTGGCCGGTGCGACCGTTCCGGCAGCGGACGCTGGCGCCCCGGCGGCAAAGGGTGCCGTGATCGGGCTGGATATCGGCGGGACCAAGACCCGGGGCGTCCGATTCGAGGACGGCATCCCCGTCGCCGACGAATCCGTGGGCAGCTCCAACGTCCAGAACGTCACTCCCGAGGAGGCCGCCCGCAACCTGGCCGAACTCTTTGCCCGGATCGGCGGTGGAGAAGTCGCCCAGGTCTACGCCGGCGCCGGCGGCATCGACACCGACGACGACGCGGCGGCGCTCGCCGCTCTGATTGCCCCGCACGTGCCCGGCGCCCGGGTCACGGTGGTCCATGACTCCCGGCTGCTGCTCGCCGCAGGCGGCGCCAGCACCGGTGTCGCCGTGATCGCCGGCACCGGCTCGGCGGCGTGGGGCAGGAACAGCCGCGGCGAGGAAGCCCGGGCCGGTGGCTGGGGCTACCTGCTCGGCGACGAAGGCAGCGGCTACTGGCTGGGCCGGGAGGCCGTCCGCCACAGCCTGCGCCGGATGAACCAGGGGCTGGAACCGGACGAACTCACCAGGGCCCTCCTGGCATCCTGCGGGGTGGACCACCCGAACAAACTGATCGCGTTGTTCCATTCACCGGAGACCGGACGCCGTTTCTGGGCCCAGCAGGCCCGGCTGGTGGTGGAGGCCGCGGACGCCGGCCATGTGCCGAGCCAGGCATTGATGGACCAGGCCGGGCGCGACCTCGCGGCCCTGGCGGAGCAGACCGTCAGGCAGCTCGGCATCGACGGACCCGTCATCCTGGGGAGCGGACTTGGCATGAACGTGCCACGGCTGCAGGAGGCGTTCCGCGCGGCCCTGGCCACCGCCGGGATCACCGATGTGCGGGTCCTGCAACAGGAACCCGTGTTCGGGGTGCTGCAGCTGGTGGCAGAGCAGGACTAGGCAGGGCAGCAGTCGGCCGGCGGAAGACCGGCGGCTACTACGCTGGAGGGATGAGCATGCAATTCGATACCCGGCCCGCCGCCTACGCCGTCATCATCCGCGACGCCGAGATCCTGCTGGCGTACTGGAAACAGGACGGACGCGAGGGCTGGACACTGCCCGGCGGTGGCCTGGACCTGGCCGAACATCCGGTCGACGGGTGCCGCCGGGAGATCCAGGAGGAAACCGGCTACGACGCCGAGATCGGCGCCATGCTGGGGATCGACGTCGGGCACTGGCCTTCCGAGGTCCGGCTCGACGGCGGCGAGCGGGACTTCCAGTCGCTGCGGCTCGTTTACGACGCGACGATCACCGGCGGGGAACTCCGCCACGAGGTGAACGGGAGCACCACCCACGCGGCATGGATTCCGCTGGATGAGGTGGCAGAGCTGAACAGGGTCTCGCTGGTGGATGCCGGACTGCGCCTGTACCGCGAGCGGCCCTTGAACGGTAAACTTTCCGGCTGATTCCCTAGCCAGGCGCGGGCCCCTTGGCTATTGTGTAGAAACCGCCGGGCGGCCCTTGGCCCGGGGATTAGCCAGAATGATTAGCCCGATGGATTAGCGCGGTTGATTGGCCGGAATCAACAGCCGTAGCCAGCCGGCAAAGGACGGGGAGGTGGAAGCAATGAACGCGATATTTCTAAGCGCACAGCACGCCGAGACAAGCCATGTCATTATTCCTGCCCCGTCCCACGGCGCAGCCTAGCCTTTCCCGCTAGTCGCCACGCACGCTCGGCTCCGCATGCCGCAGCAAGCGCCCATGCGCCGTACCACGGGGCCCCATCAAGGGGTTTTCGTTGACCAATCCTGCTGCATTCCCGGGCGCCCGTGGCGCCCTTGACACCACTTCACTGGGCACAGGTCCTGTCCGCTACGGCTACACGGCCGGCGTCGCGGAGCGGTTCGCGGCCCATCCCGTGCCGGGAGGCCACAGCCCGGGCCGCGTCATCCGGGTGGACCGCAACCTCGTCCTGGTGGCCGAGGCTGGCGGCACCGCCCATCTGGCCTACCCCCGCGGCGGGGAGCCTCCCGCCACGGGGGACTGGGTCTGGATCGGCCCGAACACGGCGGGGGAGCCCGCCATCGTGGGTATCCTGCCGCGCCATTCCGAGCTGAGCCGCAAGCGTGCCTTCGAGTCATCCTCCGACGCGCAGGTGCTGGGCGCCAACATCGATGTGGTGGGCATCGTCGTCCCGGTGGACCGGCCATTATCGCACAACCGGCTGGAACGCACTCTCGTCGCGGCCTGGGACTCGGGGGCCAAACCCCTGGTCATCGTCACGAAGGCGGACCTCGCGGACGTGGCGGACGACGTCGTGGGGACGGTGGTGCGCCAGGCGGCCGGCGTCGACGTCGTCACCACCTCGGCCGAGCACGGCGACGGCCTCGACGAACTGCTCGGCCATGTGCCGCCCGGCGGCACCCTGGTGCTGCTGGGGCCCTCGGGCGCCGGTAAATCCACGCTCATCAACGCCCTCGCCGGCGTTGCGGCCCAGGAGACCGGGGAAGTCCGGGCGGGCGACGGCAAGGGCAGGCACACCACCACGTCCCGCGAACTCGTTCCCCTGCCCGGCGGCGCAGTCCTGATGGACACGCCGGGAGTGCGCGGCTTCGGGATCTTCGACGCCGGGGACGGAATGGAGGAGATGTTCGGCGATCTCGAGGAGCTCTTCGGGCAATGCCGCTTCTCAGACTGCGCCCACAGCCGGGAGCCCGGCTGTGCCGTCCAGGCCGCGCTCGTCGACGGCGTCCTCGATGACCGCCGCTGGTCCAGCTACCTGAAGCTCCAGCGCGAACTCGCCGCCCTCGCCCGGCGCCACGACGCGGCCGCGCGGCGGGCCTACCAGCGTGAATGGCACCAGAAGATCGCGACGGCGGGCAAGAGCAACCGGTCGGCCGAACGGGACAGCCTCGAGCAAGAGCGGGACCGCAGCGGCAAGAGCGCCCGCGGCAAAGGCGGCAAAGGCGGCCGGCGCCCTCGCTGACGTGCACCGCGGATTGCCGCCGCGGGCCGGGTAGCGGGCCGGAAGCTTGTCCGGCCCGTCACCCATCCGGCTCCGCTGTGGTTCCGAAGCCTTACAGGAGCCGCTACGCCGCTGGCCACATTTCCATGACTTTGTCATGAGTGCTGGTTAGTCTAAGTGCTAACTGCTTTATGGCCAGCACACTGACGAACAGTAGGCTGGTCCGTTCGATGTTGCGCCAACAGTTAGGTAAGCCCGGAAATGGCCGAAGCCATGATCGAGTTCCAAAACGTCACAAAGCAGTACCAAGGCGGCCAGGCCGCCGTTGACGGGCTGACCATGTCTATCGACAAGGGCGCCATCACGGTCTTCGTCGGACCGTCCGGCTGCGGGAAAACCACTTCCCTGCGGATGATCAACCGCATGGTCGAACCCACATCCGGTACCATCACGGTCGACGGCGCCGACGTCACCTCCGTCCCGGCCGCGCACCTGCGCCGGTCCATGGGCTATGTCATGCAGTCCTCCGGCCTGATGCCGCACCGCTCGGTGCTGGACAACATCGCCACCGTGCCCCGGCTCAATGGGGTATCCAAAACGGAGGCCCGCAAGCGGGCGCAGGAACTGCTCGACGTCGTCGGACTGGCCTCCTCACTCGGCAAGCGCTACCCCTCCCAGCTGTCCGGCGGCCAGCAGCAGCGCGTCGGCGTCGCGCGGGCGCTGGCAGCCGATCCGCCCGTGCTGCTCATGGACGAGCCTTTCAGTGCCGTGGACCCCGTGGTCCGCGACGAGTTGCAGCAGGAGCTCCTCCGGCTCCAGCGCGACCTCGCCAAGACCATCGTCTTTGTCACCCACGACATCGACGAGGCCACCGTCCTGGGCGACAAGGTGGCCGTGTTCGGCCTCGGCGGCAAGCTGGCACAGTACGCCGCCGCGGAAGAAATCCTGCGCGCCCCCGCCAGCGACTTCGTGGCGTCCTTCGTGGGCCGGGACCGGGGATTCCGGCACTTGGGATTCAGCCCGTCCGACGGCGTCACCATCCACCCCGTCCGCACCGTCACGCCGGACCAGCTCCGGCAGGAAGGCAGCTCCGGCGACTGGCAGCTGGTGGTCGACGGCGAGCTCCGTCCCCTTGGCTGGGCCGGCCCTCGCATCGGTGCCGGTGCCGCCCCGGCGATGGTGCCCGGCGGCTCGCTCTTCCGCAAGGGCGACACCCTCCGCCGGGCCCTGGACGCGGCCCTGTCCTCCCCGTCAGGCCTTGGCGTCGCGGTCGACGACGACGGCCGGGTAGCCGGGGTCATCGCCGCAGCCGAAGTCCTCGCCGTGATTGAGTCCGACCGCAATGTCCGGCACGGAGGGCTCTGATGGAATGGTTTCTGGCCAACAGCGCGGAGGTCTTCACGCTCGCACGCCAGCACCTTGTACTCGCGGTCCTGCCGATGATATTTGGCCTGGTGATTTCCATCCCGCTGGCCCAATTTGCCCGGCAGAACCGGGGACTCCGGTCCGTGGTGCTCACCGGGTCATCGCTGCTGTACACGATCCCCTCGCTTGCGCTCTTCATCATCCTGCCCACTGTCCTGGGAACCCGGATCCTGGATCCTGTCAATGTGGTGGTCGCCCTGACCATTTATGCGGTGGCACTCCTGGTCCGCGCCGCCCTGGACGCCTTTGATTCGGTGGACGAGGACCTCCGCCAGGCCGCCGTCGCCATGGGCTTCACGCCGGTGGCCCGGTTCTTCCACATCGACCTGCCGCTGTCTTTGCCCGTGATGTTTGCCGGACTGCGTGTGGTCTCGGTCAGTAACATCTCGCTGGTCAGCGTCGCCGCCCTGCTCGGCATCGGGAACCTGGGGATGCTGTTCACCTCGGGCCTGCAGCGGGACTTCGTCACCGAGGTCGTGGTGGGCATCATTGCCATCCTGGTACTTGCGCTCCTCATGGACTCCGTCCTGGTGCTGCTGGAACGGGTGCTGACGCCGTGGACGCGCGCGGCCGGGCCCGCCGGAGCCGCGAAACCCGGAGCCGGGAGCGAAGCGGCCGGGCGGCGGGGCGTGGCGCGGCGCTTCTCTGAGTCCAAGGCGCGGGGCACCGCATGAGCAATGTCGTCACGGATACCGTTAACTGGCTCACCGATCCCGCGAACTGGAGCGGCAGCAACGGGATTCCGGTGCGGCTTGTCGAGCACCTGGCGTACACCGGGCTCGTCATGGTGATCGCCATCGCGATCGCTGTGCCGGTGGGCCTGTTCGTAGGCCATACCGGCCGTGGGCGGGTGGCCATCGTGGCCCTCGCCGGTGCGCTGCGTGCCCTGCCCACCCTCGGCCTGTTGACCTTGTTCGTCCTGGTCGCCGGGATCGGGCTGATGCCGCCGATCTGGGCACTGGTGATCCTGACGGTCCCGCCCCTGCTGGCCGGCACGTACGCCGGGATCTCCAGCGTCGACGCCAACGTAGTGGATGCCGCCCGCGCCATGGGCATGACCGAGATGCAGGTGCTGTTCCGTGCGGAATTCCCCAACGCGCTGCCCGTGATGTACGGCGGCTTCCGGACCGGGGTGCTGCAGGTGATCGCCACCGTCTCGGTGGTGGCCTACATCAATCTGGGCGGCCTGGGCCGCTACCTGTTCGACGGGCTGGTGCTTTCCGACTTCCCGCAGATGCTTGGCGGGTCCCTGCTGATCGCGGCCCTTGCCATCGCCGTCGACCTTGTCCTTGCCCTGATTCAGAGGCTCTTCCTGTCACGGGGCGCCTTTTCCCAGCCAGACCGCAGCCAGCAGGCTGCGGTTGATCTCACAGACCCCGTATTCACGGGGACTGTTGTTCAAGGAGGTATGTCATGAAGGAATCCCGCCAACGAGCCCTCGGCCGGCGCGCATTCGGCGGCCTGGCCGCAGGCGTGGGCTTGGCCATGGCCCTGTCCGCCTGCGGAGGCTCATCCAATCCGCTGAGCTCGGCCCCGGCCAGCAGCGGCGCCGCCTCCGGTTCCGGCGGTGCCCTGGTGATCGGCTCCGCTGACTTCCCCGAGAGCCAGATCCTGGGCGAGGTCTATGCCGGCGCCCTGAATGCCGCGGGTGTCACCGCCAGCACCAAGCCCAACATCGGCTCGCGCGAGGTCTACATCAAAGCGGTCCAGGACGGATCCGTGGACGTCGTACCCGACTACAGCGGCAACCTGCTGCTGTACGTGAACAAGGACGCCACTGAGGTCTCCGCCGAGGACATCGCGAAGGCACTCCCGACCAAGCTGCCGCAGGGTCTGGCGGTGCTCGACGCCTCCAAGGCCGAGGACAAGGACGCCATGGTGGTCACCAAGGCCACGGCCGAGAAGTACCAGCTGAAGTCGATCGAGGACATGGCGAAGGTCTGCGGGGATCTGGTCATCGGCGCCCCGGCAACCTTCGCCGAGCGCGCGTACGGGCTGCCCGGCCTGAAGAAGAACTACAACTGCGTGCCCAAGAGCCTTGAGCCGTTCAGCGACGGCGGCGGCGCGGTGACGCTCAAGGCGCTGCTCTCGGACCAGGTCCAGGTCGCGGACATCTACACCACCACCCCGTCCATTCCGGACAACGACCTCGTGGTGCTGGAGGACCCGAAGAACAACTTCATCGCCCAGCAGGTTCTGCCGCTGTACAACTCGGCCAAGATGACGGACAAGGCAAAGGAAACCCTGAACGCCGTGTCCAAGGTCCTCACCACGGATGACCTCATCAACCTCAACCGTGCCGTCAGCGGCAGCCAGAAGCAGAACCCGAAGGACGCCGCGGATGCCTGGCTGAAGGAGAAGGGCTTCGTCAAGCAGTAGCCGGCACGGCAGGGAATCGCGGCAAGGGGGAGCGCAGCGGCAACATGCCGGAAGGGACCCCCGCCGACGCGCGCCGGGCCGTCGACGAACTGACGGCGGCCTGATGCCGATGTGATGACATACCGGCGACGCCGGTGGCCGGGCCACGAGCCCGGCTGCCGGCGTCGTTGCTACCGCCGGGGCCGGGTGTGAGTCATGTCTCAGCGGAAGTACATCCTCCATATGGCATATTTGATGGATGGCAGAATTCAAGCAGTCCACCAAGCTTCATAATGTCCTTTACGACATCCGTGGACCGATTCTTCAGGCCGCCCAGCAGATGGAGGCAGAGGGGCACCGGATCCTCAAACTGAATATCGGAAACCCGGCTCCGTTCGGGTTTGAAGCGCCGGACGCGATCCTGGTGGACATGATCCGCCACCTGCCGCATGCCCAGGGCTACAGTGACTCCCGCGGCATCTTCTCCGCCCGCACCGCCGTCTCGCAGTACTATCAGACCCGCGGGATCCAGAACATCCACGTCGATGACATCTACCTGGGCAACGGCGTCAGCGAACTCATCACGATGTCGCTCATGGCCCTCCTCGACGACGGCGACGAAGTCCTGATCCCCACCCCGGACTACCCGCTGTGGACTGCCTCGGTCGCCCTGGCCAGCGGCAAGCCAGTGCACTACCTCTGCGACGAGGAGTCCGGCTGGCAGCCCGACCTCGAGGACCTGGAAGCGAAGATCACGCCCCGCACCAAGGGCATCGTGGTCATCAACCCCAACAACCCCACGGGTGCGGTGTATCCGGAGGCGACGCTGAAGAAGATCGTCGCCCTCGCCGAAAAGCACGGGCTCGTTCTCTTCGCCGACGAAATCTACGAGAAGATCCTCTACGAAGACGCCGTGCACGTAAATCTCGCCTCGCTTACCGGCGACGACGTCCTGTGCCTGACCTTCAGCGGCCTCTCCAAGGCCTACCGGGTCTGCGGCTTCCGGGCCGGCTGGATGGCTATCTCCGGGCCGAAGAAGGCCGCCGCGGACTACCTTGAGGGCATCAACCTGCTCGCCAACATGCGCCTCTGTGCGAATGTTCCGGCCCAGCACGCGATCCAGACCGCCCTCGGCGGTTATCAGAGCATCAATGACCTGATCCTGCCCGGCGGGCGGCTCCTGGAGCAGCGGAACAAGGCCTACGACATGCTCAACGCCATCCCTGGCGTCAGCACGCAGCAGGCCCGCGGTGCCATGTACCTGTTCCCGCGGCTGGACCCTGAGGTCTATCACATCCGCGACGACGAGAAATTCGTTCTGGACCTGCTCCGCGAGCAGAAGATCCTCCTCTCCCACGGCAGGGCGTTCAACTGGGTCCGGCCGGACCACTTCCGGATGGTGACGCTGCCCAACGTCAAGGACCTCGAGGAAGCGATTAACCGGATGGCGGACTTCCTGAGCCGGTACAAGGGGAACTAGGCTTCGGTCAGCAGCGCAATGGGGCACTCGCCCCGCGGCCCGCGCTGCGCCAACCGGAAAGAGGCGTTGATGGCAGGCTCCGCGACATTCGATGACCACCCCTCGAAACTCCTGAAGGTCGGGAAGGGCTTTAGCCTGAAGGCGCTGGACCCCGAATCGACCCCGGGCTACGACGGCGAGAAGCCCGACGGCGAGGAGCTGCTGGACAGGCTGGACGACAAACTCGCCCGGCTCCAGGAGCAGCTCTTCGCAGAGTCCCGGTTCGGCGGCACCAAACGGATCCTGCTGGTCCTGCAGGCCATGGACACTGCCGGCAAGGGCGGCATCGTCACCCACGTCATGGGCGCCATGAATCCGCACGGCGTCCAGCTTAAGTCCTTCAAGGCACCCACCCAGGCGGAAAAGTCGTACGACTTCTTGTGGCGGATTGAGAAAGAAGTGCCGGCGTCCGGGATGGTAGGGGTCTTCGACCGCTCCCACTATGAGGACGTCCTGATTCACCGCGTCCACCGCTGGGCCAGTCCCGAGGAGCTGGAGCGCCGGTACCGGGCCATCAACGAGTTTGAGGCACGGCAGACGGGGGCCGGGACCAAGATCGTCAAGGTGATGCTGCACATCAGCCGCGACGAGCAGAAGGCGCGCCTCCTGGCCCGTCTGGACGACCCCGCCAAGCTCTGGAAGTACAGCGGCGGGGACCTGAAGGAGCGGGCCTTCTGGGCAGACTACATGGACGCCTATCAGAAGGCCTTCGACAAGACCAGCACCGAGCTGGCCCCGTGGCACGTCGTCCCGGCCAACAAAAAATGGTACGCCCGCATCGCCGTGCAGCAGTTGCTCCTGGAAGCCCTCGAGAGCCTGAAACTTCAGTGGCCGGTTCCGGACCTCGACGTCGACATGGAACGCGAATTGGTGCTGCGGTCCTGAACTGCGGTCTCTAAAGGGCGGATTCCTAACTCTCTTCCGCGGCCTGGTCGCGGGCCGCGGCGAGCCGCTTGCGGGCGCCTTCGAGCCACTGTTCGCAGCGCTTGGCCAGCGCCTCGCCGCGCTCCCACAGCGCGAGTGATTCCTCCAGGCTGGCGCCGCCGGCTTCCAGCTTGCCGACAACCCCGACCAGCTGCTCGCGGGCGTCCTCGTAGCTCAGGGCCTCGATGTCGGCGTTGGGGATTGATTCTGCTGCCATGGGGGTGGTGCTCCTTGGTTAGTGCGGGGGTCTGGTTTTGTGCGAAATCTGGCTAGTGCAATGTCTGATGATTGCCGTGCCTGCTGACAGCAATGTCGGGTTGTTCCGGGGCCTGCGGATTCGCTCCGCAGAGTCGCTCCGGCGGGTCACTCCTCGGCCGGTACCTGGCCGCCGGTGGACTGTGCGCTGAAGCGGCCCCCGGCCACCCGGACCGTCAGGTCCGTGCCGGCGGGCGCCTGCGAGGGGTGTCGCACGACGTCCCGGCGTGTCCCGGGGGCGGCGTCGGCGTCGGCGAGCTGGACCACGGCGTAGCCGCGATCGAGCGTCTTCTGCGGCGAGAGTGCCCGCACCTGGGCCTTGAGGTGGACCAGCTGGTCCGCGGCCCGGACCACAGCTGTGCTAATGGCCGAGTGCGAGCGGACTTTGAGCCGTTCGACGTCGTCGTGGCGCTGGGTGATCATGACGTCGGGGGACAGCAGCACCGGTCGGGACCGCAGGGACGCCAGCCGGTCGCCCTCGCGTTCGACGAGCCGGACGACCCCGCGGCGGAGCTGATCGCGCGCTTGGCGGACCCGGGCGAGTTCCTCGACGACGTCCGGAACGATCCTCTTCGCCGCGTCGGTGGGGGTCGAAGCCCTGAGGTCGGCAACATCGTCGAGGATCGGCCGGTCGGCCTCGTGTCCGATGGCGCTCACCACGGGGGTGGACGCGTCCGCGACGGCCCGGATGAGTTCCTCGTTGCTGAACGGCAACAGGTCCTCGAGGGCGCCTCCGCCGCGGGCAATGACAATGACGTCGACCTCGGGATGGGCATCGAGCTCGCGCAACGCCGCGATCACCTGGGCGACGGCGGTGTTGCCCTGGACCGCGACTTCGCGGATCTCGAATTCAACGGCCGGCCAGCGCAGGGCAGCATTGCGGAGTACGTCTTTCTTGGCATCGGAATCACGGCCGGTGATCAGGCCGATCCGGTGCGGGAGCAGGGGGAGCCGCTTCTTGCGTGAATCGGCAAAGAGCCCCTCGGCAGCGAGGGCCTGGCGCAGCCGCTCGATCCGGGCGAGGAGGTCGCCCAGCCCCACAGGCCTGATGTCCTTCACCGACATGTTCAGCCGGCCCGTCTTGAGCCAGAATTCGGCCTTGAGCAAGGCCACCACCCGGGAGCCGCGTTCCAGCGGAGTGTCCTGGCGGTCCAGCACCGTGGTCCAGACCGACGCCGGCAACGAGATTTCGGCGTCGATGTCCCGCAGCGTCAGGTAGGCATTGCTGCCCCGCCGGTTCAGCTCGATCACCTGCCCCTCGACCCAGGCCGAGGGGGCGCGGTCGATATGCATCTTGAGCTTCTGGGACAGCAACTGCAGCGGCCAGGGATTGTCCGGGCTGGTCTGGGCCGCGGTGGCCGGTAGCGTGGTGGCCGCCGCCGCTTCCTCAGGCATGCGGGGGTTCCATGGCGGAGATTGCCTCGTGGAATGCCTTGTGCATATGCGTGCGTGTCCTTTGCCCGGGCGGGACTGCCGGCACCCGCTTCCCGTCGGGGAGCGCCGGCCGGCAGCCGGAAGTTATCGCTTTCAACTCTATCCATAGCTTTACTGTCCATAGCCTTACCAGCGGGGCCTGACTTTATGGTCATGCGCGGGCCCGCCATAGAATGGGTGGGACCCCAACGACCTCCTAGGAATCCCTTGCGCACTTTTGTCTCCGCTGCCGCCGTCCTCGTCGGGCTCTTGATGGCCGCCGTCGCCGTTCCTGCCATGTGGGTGGACCGGAACATCGTCCAGGAAGACGGTTTCGTTGCCCTGACCGCGCCGCTGGGCAAGGACCCGGCGTTCCAGCAGCGGCTGGCCACGGCCGCCGTCGACGCTCTGGCCTCCCGCGCCAACATCCCCGAAGCCCTTACCCAGCTTGCCCGGCCGGTCCTGGACAACGCGGCACAATCGCTGACCGTGCTGCCCGGCTATTCCGACGCCTGGGCGGAAACGTTGCGCAAGAGCCACCGCCTGACGTTCGCCGACCCCAGCACGGTGCCACCGGACGCGGACGTGACCTCGTCGCTGACTCTTGATGTGGCACCGCTCGTGGGACTCGTGGCACGGCAGGTTTCTGAGGCAACTACCCTGCCGCTGGAGGGCCCCGGCCAGGTGCTGATCCATATTGGGCAGTCCGACCAGCGCCAGCTCATCGAACGGGTCACCGTCTACGCTCCGATGGGATACGCCGTCGCAGTCGGCGCCTGCATCGCCTTCGTGATCGCGTTCATTGCGGCCCGACGCCGGTGGGCCGTTTTGGCAGGCATGGGCGTCGGGGCGCTGGTGCTGGCCGGGGTATGGAAACTGGCCAGCGACGCTGTCGGTACAGCCGTCGCCGCCACCTCGAGCGGCAACGATGTGGCGGAGCTCTTCAAGAGCGAGTTTGTCGCGGCGTGCTCAGCCAGTTTCGGGCAGTGGATCGTCGCTGCCGCCGTGGCCGGAGCGGCCCTGCTGGTCACGGGAATTGCTGTCCGCGTGGCCGGGGCCCGCAAACGGGGCAACTTTGAACACCGGTAGCATGGGAGCATGACCTCCACCGCTGTATCCGTTCCGATGCCATCCGTTCCGCGCCGGCGGCGTTCACCCGAAGACGTTCTGGCAGCGGCCCCTGTCGCCGGCCCCAAAAAGGTTCTCCTGGCAGCCCCGCGCGGCTACTGCGCCGGCGTTGACCGCGCAGTCATCGCGGTGGAAAAAGCCCTTGAGCACTACGGCCCGCCCGTCTACGTGCGCAAGCAGATCGTGCACAACGTCCACGTCGTCAGCTCCCTGGAGGAGAAGGGCGCCATCTTCGTTGACGAAACCGACGAGGTCCCCGAGGGCGCCCTCGTGATCTTTTCGGCGCACGGCGTCTCACCGGCCGTCGTCCAGTCAGCGGAAGACCGCGGCCTGCGGACCATTGACGCGACCTGCCCGCTGGTCACCAAGGTGCACCGCGAAGCCGTCCGGTTCGCCAAAGACGACTTCGACATCCTGCTGATTGGCCACGACGGCCACGAGGAAGTGGAAGGCACCGCCGGCGAGGCGCCCGAGCACATCCAGATCATCAACGGCCCGCACGAGGTCGACAAGGTCACGGTCCGCGATCCGGAAAAGGTCATCTGGCTCTCGCAGACCACCCTCAGCGTTGACGAAACCATGGAGACCGTCCGCCTCCTCAAGGAGCGGTTCCCCACCTTGCAGGATCCGCCCAGCGACGACATCTGCTATGCCACCACCAACCGGCAGGTGGCCATCAAGAAGATCTCGCCCCAGGCGGACCTCGTGATCGTGGTGGGCTCCGCCAACTCGTCCAACTCCGTCCGCCTCGTGGAGGTGGCGCTGGAATACGGCGCCAAGGCCTCGTACCGTGTCGACTTCGCCAACGAGGTCGACGAGGCTTGGTTCGAGGGCGTCGCCACGGTCGGCGTGACATCGGGGGCCTCCGTCCCCGAAGTGCTCGTCAAGGACGTGCTGCGGCTCCTGGCCGACTACGGCTATGGATCAGTCGAGGAAGTCGTCACGGCCGAGGAAGACCTCCTCTTCTCCCTGCCCAAGGAACTCCGGGCCACCCTGAAGCAGGCCGGCGATGTCTCCCGCGCCCTCGGGGGCCGCGGCACCCGCCCCGAGCAGTCGTAGGGTCCGGGCCCGGAACCCGGGCCCGGCTTAGGCCGCGGACTCTTCCGACTCGTCACGGGGCTGCAGCTCGGGGGCTGCGACCGCCCGCGGCGTGACCTCGACGGGCGGGGGAGTGACCAGGCCGGTGGCTTCGAGGGAGTTCAGCTTCCTGGCGGTGGGCAGGACCCGGGCCTCGAGGGTCCCGACCATGGAGTTGTACCGCTCCACCGAGGTCTTCAGCGAGGATCCCAGCTTGGTGACGTTCTCGCCGAGTGTTCCCATCCGGTCGTAGAGCTGCCGGGCGAGCTCGAAGAGTTCCCGGGCGCTGTCCGTCAACACGTCCTGCCGCCACGTGAACGCCACGGCCTTCAGCACGGCCAGCAGGCTTCCGGGCGAAGCCAGGACCACGTTCTTCGACAGTGCATAATCCAGCAGTGCAGGATCCGCTGAAAGGGCGGCGGCCAGAATGGACTCGGCCGGAAGGAAGCAGATCACCAGCTCCGGGGAGTTGCCGGGGATGTCCCAGTACTTCTTGTTGCCCAGCGCGTCGACGTGGGCCTTGAGGGCCTTTGCGTGGGCGGCGAGGTGCGCCTGCTGGCTGCCGGACGGCTGGGCGGCCTGCCGGCCCGCGGGCACCGCGCCGAGCTCCTGGGCGGCGAGATACGACGCCAGGGGCACCTTCGCGTCGACGACGAGCTGCTTATCTCCGGGCAGCTGCACCACGAGGTCGGGCCGGAGGCTGCCGTCCGTCCCGGCACCGTGGGCCTGCCCGCTGTGGACCTGTTCGTGGAAGTCCACGTGGCGCAACATCCCTGCCGCCTCGACCACCCGTCGCAGCTGGACCTCGCCCCATTGGCCGCGTGCGCTGTTGGACCGCAGGGCAGACTCGAGCGCATGCGTGGACCGCAGGAGCTGCTCGTCGGACAAGCGGGCCTCCTGCAGCTGCTGGGCGAGCTGGCCGTACTGCTCCAGCCGGTCGCGTTCCAGCAGTGAGACCTGCTGCTGCACGGCCGTGAGTTTTTCCGCCACCGGCGCCAGCGCCCGGAGCACACTTCCGTCCTGGTTCCGGGACTCGCCCAGCTCCCGGTTCTGGGCCGCGAGAAGGCGCCTCTCGGCGTCGGCGGCGGCGAACTGCGCGCTGACCTCCGAAAGCCGGGCCGATACGCCGTCGAAGTCCTGTTCCACGGCGAGGTAGCGCCGGCGGAGCAGAACGAAAACGACGGCAGCGCCGGCAACGGCGCCCGTGAGCAGCATGAGCAGGGCAAGAATCAGTGCAAAAGCATCCATGACTTCACTGTCGCACGCCCCTGTGACAGTTTTCGCGCCGACGCCCGGATGAAGCCCTGAACGGGCCGGTAAGACCGCCCGTAAGGCCGCCTGTAAGACGCCCGCAAGGCGCCCGGAAACGTCCCGGGACTGTGCTCCTGCCGGCTTCGGACCTGCCGCCCGGACCCCCTGCCGGACCCGCCACGGCGATCACCAGCCTGTGCGGGTAGAATATATGCTCGTGGCTCTTACTATTGGCATCGTCGGACTGCCCAACGTCGGCAAATCAACCCTTTTCAACGCACTGACCCGCAACCAGGTCCTTGCGGCGAACTACCCGTTCGCCACGATCGAACCGAACATCGGCGTCGTGAACCTGCCGGATGCCCGGCTTGAAAAGCTGGCCGGCATCTTCGGCTCCCAGCGCCTCCTGCCCGCCGCCGTGTCCTTCGTGGACATCGCCGGCATCGTCAAGGGCGCATCCGAGGGCGAAGGCCTGGGCAACCAGTTCCTCGCCAACATCCGCGAGGCCGAGGCCATCGCGCAGGTCGTCCGCGTGTTCGATGACCCGGACGTCATCCACGTCGACGGCAAGGTCGATCCCCGCTCCGACATGGAGACGATCAACACCGAGCTGATCCTGGCCGATTTGCAGACCATCGAAAAGGCCATCCCCAGGATCGAAAAAGAAGTTAAGATCAAAAAGCGCGAGGCGGCCGAACTGGCAGCCATCCTGGCGGCCCAGGCCGTCCTGGAACGCGGCGACACCATCTTCTCCTCGATCAAGAGCGACAAGCTGGAGATGGAGCACCTCAAGGAGCTCGGCCTCCTGACCGCCAAGCCCTTCATCTACGTCTTCAACGCCGACGAGGGGATTCTGGGCAGCCCGGAGAAGCAGGCCGAACTGCGCGCGCTTGTGGCCCCGGCGGACGCCATCTTCCTGGACGCCAAGCTTGAGTCCGATCTCGTGGAGCTCGACGAGGCAGAAGCCCGCGAGATGCTGGAAATGAACGGCCAGGATGAGTCCGGGCTGGACCAGCTGGCCCGCGTCGGCTTCCACACCCTCGGACTGCAGACCTACCTCACGGCCGGTCCGAAGGAAACCCGCGCCTGGACCATCCGGCAGGGCGACACCGCCCCCCAGGCAGCCGGCGTGATCCACTCCGATTTCCAGCGCGGTTTCATCAAGGCCGAGGTCGTCTCCTTCGATGACCTGATCGAGGCCGGCTCCATGGCCGAGGCGAAGGCCCGCGGCAAGGTCCGGATCGAAGGCAAGGAATACATCATGGCCGACGGCGACGTCGTCGAATTCCGCTTCAACGTCTGATGTCCTCCGCCCGGCAGTGCGGTAATTTTGCTAAGTAAAGGCAGATTAACTGGAAGGCCCCGATTTTCGAATCGGGGCCTTCCCTGTGTGCGGATCTATTAACTTTTTCCATCCCGGCCGTCAATGTTTGTGTGGAAAGGTTTCTGTGGAACAGTGGCTCCGCTGAGCCTGTCCAATGTTGCAGCTCGGTAACGAACTTTACAGTGAGTCAACTTTGGTGGCTCTCGGCCGCATTTGGGGTTTACGCTTCATGCCATGTGAGACGGCCCACACTGCCGCTGGGGGAGTGTGGACGTCTGTCCGGCGCTGTAGGCGCCGGTCTCACCCACACCACAGAAACAAGGAGGCGGAATGCGCTTGGGTCGTATTTCCAAAGCAGTGGGCGTGGCGGCAGTAGCTGCCATCGCCCTCAGCGCCTGCGCAGGCAACAGCGGCGGGACAACCCCGTCCACTGCGGCCGCAGCAGGCAAGCAAGGCGGATCGGCAACCGTAGTCGAGGTCAACGCGTTCAACACGTTCAACCCGAACACGGCTGACGGAAACACTGACATCAACTCAAAGATCAGCTACGCCACGCACTCAGGGTTCTTCTACATCGACAACAAGCTCAACGTCGTCCGCAATGAAAAGTTCGGCAAGATGGAAAAGGTCTCGGACGACCCCCTGACGGTCAAGTACACCATCAATGACGGCGTGAAGTGGTCAGACGGCACGCCTGTGACCTCGGCCGACCTCCTCCTGCAGTGGGCCGCCTTCTCCGGCTACTACAACGACCTCAATGCGGACGCCAAGACCGGAACGTCCTACTTCTCCTACGCCGGTGACCCAACCGGCCTGGCGCTCACCGACTTCCCGGAGCTCAGCGACGACGGCAAGTCCATGACGCTGAAGTACTCCAAGCCCTTCGCCGACTGGGAAATCGCCCTCGGCGGCCCCGGCGTCGACATCCCGGCCCACGTCCTCGCCAAGAAGGCGGGCCTGGCGGACGCCAAGGCATTCGTCGACCTCCTCAAGGGCACGCCCCGCGGCGACTCCAAGGCCCCCAAGCCGGCGAACGCTCAGCTGAAGGCCATGGCGGACCTGTGGAACACCGGCTTTGACACCAAGACCCTGCCGGCCGATCCGAGCCTCTACCTCTCCAACGGCCCGTTCATCGTCAAGAGCGTCAACCAGGACCAGTCCCTGACCATGGTCAGGAACCAGGACTACAACTGGGGCCCGACGCCCAACCTGGACGAAATCACCGTCCGTTACATCGGTGAGGCCCCCGCCCAGGTCCAGGCCCTCAAGAACGGCGAAGCCGACATCATCGCCCCGCAGGCGTCCGCTGACACTGTGGAGCAGCTCAAGGCGCTTGAGAGCCAGGGCGTGACGGTCGACGTCGGCAACCAGCTCGCGTACGACCACATCGACCTGAACTACTCGGGCCCCTTTGCCGACAAGAACGTCCGCGAGGCGTTCATGAAGGCCGTCCCGCGCGCGGACATCGTCGACAAGATCGTCAAGAAGCTTGACCCGAAGGCTGCACCGCTTGACTCGCAGCTCTTCGTCCCGGACCAGGCCCCCTACGCCGACTCCGTGAAGAACAACGGATCCTCCGCCTACCAGGGCGTGGACATCGACGGCGCCAAGAAGCTCCTCAACGGTGCCACCCCCACGGTCCGCATCATGTACAACAAGGACAACCCCAACCGTGTCGACGCTTTCTCCCTGATCAGCGAGTCCGCCACCAAGGCCGGCTTCAAGATCGTTGACGGCGGCCTCGGCAAGTCCGACTGGGGCAAGGCCCTGGGCGACGGCACCTACGACGCCACCATCTTCGGATGGAGCAACTCCGGTGTCGGCGTGTCCGGCGTCCCGCAGATCTTCAAGACCGGCAACGACTCCAACTTCAACAAGTTCAGCGATCCGGAAGCCGACAAGCTGATGGACGAACTGATTGTCACCACCGACAAGAGCAAGCAGGACGGCCTCGTCCAGCAGATCGACAAGATGATCTGGGACTCGGCCTACGGCCTTCCGCTCTTCCAGTCGGTTGGCGTGGACGCATACAGCGACCGCATCACCGGTGTGAAGTACATGCCGAACCAGACCGGCGTTTGGTGGAACTTCTGGGAATGGGCACAGAAGTAGCCCGCGACCGCAAGTAACACTGCTGGAAAGGCGTCGGGACCACAGCTCTTCGGTCCCGGCGCCTTTCTGGCGACCTCCCTGGCGATGCCGTGGTTCCGCCGCCATATCGGCGGGTACCGGCCAAACTCCGCGACCGGTCCGGGCAATCCCCGGGCCCGAACTCCGAGGTTCTATTCCAATGGTGACCTACATCTTCCGGCGGCTTGTGACTGCCGCCCTCATACTTCTCGGCGCATCCTACTTCGTGTATCTCCTGACAGCGGCGTCCGGCGATCCCCTGGAGGAGTTCCGTGCCAGCAACTCGCCGCAGAAGCAGCAGCTCATGGACGCGAGAACCGAGCTCCTGCAGCTGGACACCCCCGCCCCGCTGCGGTATTTCAAGTGGTTCGGCGGCGCGGTCCAGTGCCTCGTTCCGTTCGCCAATTCCTGTGACCTCGGAAAGAACATCGCCGGCCAGCCCGTCACCGAGGCTCTCGGCTTCGCGCTCGTGCAGACCCTGACGCTTGTCACCGGGGCCACGGTGCTTGCCATCCTGATCGGTATCACCCTGGGCATCGTCACCGCGCTGCGGCAGTACAGCACGCTGGATTACGGCGTGACCTTCATGGCCTTCCTGTTCTTCTCCCTGCCGATCTTCTGGGTTGCGGTCCTGCTCAAGGAATTCGGCGCCATCGGGTTCAACAACTTCCTGCGAAACCCAGAGGTTCCGCTGCCGACGGCACTCGGTATCGGCGTCGTCGCAGGCGCGCTGACAGCGGTCGCGGCGGGCGGCGCCATGAAGCGCCGGCTGCTGACCGGCGCCATCGCCTTCGCCTTCGTCACCGCGGTGCTGATCTACTTCTCCGCCACCGAATGGTTCAAGACCCCGGGCCTCGGTCCCGTGATCATCGCCATCGCCGGTGCAGGCATCGCCTTCGCCGTCACCCTGCTTTCCGCCGGACTGAAGAACCGCAAGGCCCTTCAGTCGGCCCTGATCTCCGTCGGCGTCGGCGTCGTGCTGTACTTCGTCCTGCAGCCGCTTCTCAACGATGCGACGTTCCTCATGATCGTGATCCTGGCGGTCGCCTTCGTCCTGATCGGCATGGGCATCGGCTACGTGGTGGGGGGCTATGACCGTGGGCAGTCCATGCGGGCCGCGGCGATCACCTCCTTCCTGGTCGGCTTCCTGATCCTGCTGGATCGGTACATGCAGGCGTGGCCCAGCTACTTCAACAACAGCCGTGTGCGCGGCCGGCCCATCGCCACCATCGGTGCCAGCACACCGAACATTGAGGGCGACTTCTGGGTGCTGAGCCTTGACTCCTTCACCCACCTGATCCTGCCCACCCTGGCCCTGATCCTCATCTCGCTGGCCAGCTACACGCGGTTCACCCGGGCCTCGATGCTGGAAATCATGAACATGGACTACATCCGCACGGCCCGGGCCAAAGGCCTGAGCGAGCGGACCGTCGTCATGCGCCACGCCTTCCGTAACGCGCTGATCCCGATCGCCACGATCGTCGCCTTCGATATCGGGGCACTGATCGGCGGCGCCGTCATCACCGAAACGGTCTTCTCGGTCCGAGGCATGGGCTTCCTGTTCCTGGACGGAATCGCTCATGTCGACCCCAACCCGGTCATGGGCGTCTTCATCTGCGTTGCCATCACGGCCATGGTCTTCAACCTCATTGCGGACCTGGCCTACTCCGCACTGGATCCGCGCGTAAGGGTAAAATCATGAGCCAGCCAAGTCAGCAGGAAGTCATCATGGCCGAAGACAGCTCGCGGGTATCAGCCGCGGCAGGAATTGAGCCGGTGCTCGAGGCCAAGGGCCTCAGCCAGGGCCAGATCGTCCGGAAGCGGTTCCTCGGACACTCCGGCGCCATCATCGGCCTCGTGGTCTTCGCCCTCATCTTTGTCATGGCCTTCACCTCGGTGGGCTACCTGGGCATTCCGGGCTGGTGGAAGTACACCCACGAGCAAGTCTCCCCGCTGGTCAACGACGGGGCACCGACGTCCTCGCTGTGGCCCCTGGCCTGGGGCGAACATCCGTTCGGCCAGGACCGGATCGGCCGGGACCTGTTCGCCATGACCATGCGCGGCGCGCAGCAGTCCATCACCATCATGCTCGTGATCGGCCTCATCGCGGGCCTGATCGGCGCGGTGGTCGGTGCCATCTCCGGCTACTTCAGGGGCTGGGCCGAGGCCATCCTCATGCGCGTGACTGACGTCATCATCATCATTCCTGCCCTGCTGCTGGCCGCCGTCATGGCGCAGCTCGCCGGCCGCCGGGACCAGGGGAGCTGGTTCGCCTCCTTCGCCAGCACCAACGGCGTCCTGGCCCTCGGAATCTTCCTGGGCCTGATCAGCTGGGTCAGCCTGGCCCGCCTGATGCGCGGCGAATTCCTGTCACTGCGAGAACGCGAGTTCGTGGATGCGGCCCGGATTTCCGGCGCCAGCAATGCCAGGATCATCTTCAAGCACATCCTGCCCAACGCCGTCGGCGTGCTGATCGTGAACGTCACCCTGACGATGTCCGCAGCCATCCTCACCGAAACGGCACTGAGCTACCTCGGCGTCGGCGTCAAGGCCCCGGACACGTCCCTGGGCCTGCTCATCTCGCAGAACCAGCAGGCCTTCGCCACCCGGCCCTGGCTCTTCTGGTTCCCGGGCATGTTCATCGTGCTCATCTGCCTCAGCATCAACTTCATCGGCGACGGCCTGCGCGATGCCTTTGACCCGCGGCAGAAGAAGTTCAACGCCAAGAAGGCGGTGGACCACAGGGGGACCGCGGTGCAGGCAAGTGCTCTCACGGCCCCCGACGGTCCCGGGTATGAGGAATCCGGGCCCGAGGGATCCCGGTACGACGGACCTGCCGACGGAACACAGGGCAAGTAGATGCCGGCCCCCTGCCGCAGGTCCGCGCTAGCCGGCGGTAACCGCCAGGTAGCTCGCCGCCAGGAGCAGTACGACGGCGCCAATCGCCACCCAGCGGACGGTGACGGTCGCCTCGGTGGCGGCAGCGTCGTCGGCGGCGAGCTGTCCGCTTTCCACCAGCTCATGCCACCGGGCCCGCACCAGCATGGCAGCCTGGCCGGAGTCCGTGGTCTTCAGGTCGCCGGGGCGGACCGACTTGCCGGGTCCGTAGGTGGTTGCCGGCAGGCCGTGCATGTCTTCCGGGCGGCCATTGCGACCGCCCCAGATTCCGGGAGCGGGCGCGGCCCAGGAGACGAAGCTCTTCCGGGCCGTCACCAGGGTGAGTGCAAAGCGGGTATCGACGTGCACGAGCGCGGCCCACGGAACCTCGATCGAGCGGAACGGATTTTCCAGGGTGACGCCGGAATCGTGCACCACCACGGACGGCATCCAGAACAGTTGCCAGCCCATGAACGCAATGAAGGCCAGCGGGGCGACGCCCGCCAGCGCCCCCGGCCCTGCCATGACCACCGTGACGACGACACCGAACGCGGCCACCGTCCAGGACAGCCAGGCGAACCATTTGTTCGTTCGTGCCTTGAAGACTTCAACATTTCCGGCGTGCGGCGCAGTGCTCATGCCCCCAATAATTCAGTATTCCGAGCCGCAGCACTAATTCCCGGTGTACCGGCGGCCCGGGCGGAAGGATGGCCCCATCATGACTGACTTCATCACCCTCGATCCGCCGGCGGCACCCGCGCACGGCAAGGGGGAAATCGTCCTGGAGGTCCGGGACCTCAGCGTGGATTTCGGCGTGGACAAGAAATGGGTCCCGGCCGCGATCGGCCTGAACTACGAGGTGCGGGCCGGCGAAGTGCTCGCCATCGTGGGGGAGTCCGGCTCCGGAAAGAGTGCCAGTTCAATGGCGCTGCTGGGCCTGCTGCCCAGTAACAGCCGTGTGACCGGAAGTGTCAAGCTCGCCGGCCGGGAGCTGCTGGGGACCAATGAGGCCAATATCCGGGCCGTCCGCGGCAAGGACGTCGCGGTGATCTTCCAGGAGCCGATGACGGCACTGAACCCGGTCTACACCGTGGGGTCGCAGATTGTGGAGACTGTGCGTCTGCACAACGAGGTTTCCCCGGAAGAAGCGCGGCTCAAGGCCCTGCGCATGCTGGAACTTGTCGAACTGCCCGATCCCGAGAAGGCCTTCCGGTCCTACCCGCACCAGCTCTCCGGCGGGCAGCGCCAGCGCGCCATGATCGCGCAGTCGCTCTCCTGCGACCCGAAGCTGCTGATTGCCGACGAGCCCACCACGGCCCTCGATGTGACCGTCCAGGCCGAAATCCTTGACCTCATGCGCAACCTGCGGAACAAGCTGGACAGCGCCATTGTGCTCATCACGCACGACATGGGCGTGGTGGCCGACCTCGCCGACCGGATCGCCGTCATGCGCCGGGGACTCATCGTGGAGACGGGCACCGCGGCGCAGATCTTCCACAACCCGCAGCACGAATACACCCAGGCCCTGCTGGCCGCGGTCCCGCACCTGGGCCAGGGCGGTTCGGATTCGGTGCCGGACGTCGATGTCACTGCCGCCCTCGCCGCCGCCACCCACGCCGAGATCCTCTCCATCCCGGAAGACGAGCTGATCCGGCGGGAGCGGGCGAACGCCGCTGCCCTGGCTGCGGCCGAGGCCGCCAAGCCAAAGGGTGAGCCGGTCCTTGAACTCACCGACGTCGCCATCGACTACCCCAAGCAGGGCCGGGTGCCGGCCTTCAGGGCTGTGGAGGGCGCCAACCTGGTCATCTACCCCGGGCAGGTGGTCGGCCTGGTCGGCGAGTCGGGCTCCGGCAAGACCACCATCGGCCGGGCCGCCGTCGGCCTTCTGCCGGTGGCTGCGGGCACCATGCGGGTTGTCGGGCAGGACATTTCCGCCGCCAAGAAGAACGGCCGGCAGCTCCACGAGATGCGCCGGCATGTCGGCATGGTGTTCCAGGACCCGTCCTCGTCCCTGAACCCCAGGCTCCCCATCGGGGAAAGCATCGGCGAACCGATGTTCCTCGCGGGCGTCGCGAAGGGCGCCGAGCTGCAGCACCGGATCGAGGCGCTCCTGGACCAGGTCGAGCTTCCGCGGGACTACCGCAACCGCTACCCTCACGAACTCTCCGGCGGCCAGAAACAGCGCGTCGGGATCGCGCGCGCCCTCTCGCTCAAGCCGAAGCTCATGGTCGCCGACGAGCCCACCTCGGCCCTGGACGTCTCCGTTCAGGCCAAGGTGCTCGATCTCTTCCAGAACCTGCAAAAGGAACTGGGTTTCGCCTGCCTCTTCGTCACCCACGACCTCGCTGTGGTGGACGTGCTCGCGGACCGGATCTGCGTCATGCAGCGCGGCAGGATCGTCGAACAGGGGACCCGGGACCAGATCCTGCGCAACCCGCAGGAGCCGTACACCCAGCGGCTTCTGGCCGCGGTTCCGCTGCCGGATCCGGAAAAGCAGCGCGAGCGCCGCGAGCTGCGCGCGCAGCTGCTGTCGGGGGCCAGCTAAGGTGTGCCCCGGGGGCTGAAAACCGCCCGTTTCGAGTTAATCCAGAGTAACCCGGATCACAGTTCGGGCGAATACTACCAGCCGGTAGCGTGTGACTTGAAATACTTTTCGCGTGACGCTAGCAGTCATGAGGTTGTCGGATCACGGTTTGGCAACGGAGTTCCAACATTTGGACATTTTGGGGCTAGGCTACTTCCTTATGTAGGCCACGTCACAGGGGATACCCCTGTGCCTGCCTTCGGGGAAGCATAAGTTTTTCCCTCACGAACTCCCACAACTCATAGGAGGCGGAATGCGTTTTTCGCGCACTTCCAAAGCACTGGGCATGGTGGCTATCGCCGCCCTCGCCCTGACCGGATGCGGTGCCAGCGGCTCCGCAGCCGGTAGCGGCAGTACCGGCGGCGACACCAGCAAAGTGATCCTCGCCGACGGCTCCGAACCCCAGCGTCCCCTGATGCCGGCCGACACCAACGAGGTTGGCGGCGGCAAGGTCATCGACATGATCTTCGCGGGTCTGGTCAGCTACGACGCCGGCGGCAAGCCGGTCAACGAACTCGCCGAGTCCATCGAGGGCAAGGACGGCCAGCACTTCACCATCAAGATCAAGAAGGACCAGAAGTTCACGAACGGCGAGGCCATCACGGCCAAGACCTTCGTCGATTCCTGGAACTTCGGTGCCGCAGCCAAGAACGCACAGCTCAGCGGAGGCTTCTTCGAAAGCATCAAGGGCTACGACGAGGCCAGCGCAGAAGGCTCCACCGTCGACACCATGTCCGGCCTGAAGGTCGTTGACGATCAGACGTTCACCGTCGAACTGAAGCAGCCGGAATCCGACTGGCCGCTTCGCCTGGGCTACACCGCGTTTGTTCCGGTTCCCTCCGGCGCCCTGAAGGACCCGAAGGGCTTCGGCGAGAAGCCGGTCGGCAACGGCCCCTACAAGCTTGCGGACGGCGGCTGGCAGCACAACGTGCAGATCCAGCTCGTTCCGAACCCGGACTACAACGGCCCGCGCAAGGCCAAGAACGCCGGCGTGACCTTCAAGATCTACCAGAACGACGACGCCGCCTACCAGGACCTGCTGTCCAACAACCTGGACATCCTGCAGACCATCCCGACCAGCGCGCTGAAGAACTACCAGTCTGACCTCGGCGACCGCACCATCAACAAGCCGTACGCCGGCAACCAGACCATTGCCATCCCGGAATACCTGCCGGAATGGAGCGGCGACGCCGGCAAGCTCCGCCGCCAGGCGATCTCCATGGCGATCAACCGCGACGAGATCACCAAGGTGATCTTCAACGGCGCACGCAAGCCCGCCAAGGACTTCACGGCTCCCGTGCTGGACGGCTACAGCGACTCGATCCCGGGTGCTGACAACCTGAAGTTTGACGCCACCAAAGCCAAGGACGCGTGGGCCAAGGCCGACGCCATCCAGAAGTGGGACCCCAACGAGACGTTCACCATCGCCTACAACGCCGACAAGGGCGGACACAAGGCGTGGGTTGAAGCAGTGGTCAACCAGCTCAAGAACACCCTCGGCATCAAGGTTGAAGGCAAGCCGTACGCCACCTTCAAGGAAGCCCGCAACGACGCCACCGCCAAGACCCTCACCGGCTCCATCCGCGCCGGCTGGCAGGCAGACTACCCGTCGCTGTACAACTTCCTCGGCCCGATCTACAAGACCGGTGCCGGCTCCAACGACGCCAACTACGCCAACCCGACGTTCGACAAGGCCGTCTCCGACGGCCTGAACGCCTCATCGGTCAGCGACGGCAACAAGGCAATGAACAAGGCCCAGGAGATCCTCCTGAACGACCTGCCGGCCATCCCCCTGTGGTACCAGGTTGCCCAGGGCGGCTGGAGCGACAAGGTCAGCAACGTTGATTACGGCTGGGACGGCGTCCCGCTGTACTACAACGTTACCGGCAAGTAACACCTAAACGACGGCGGGGGCCGCCCTTTTTGGGGCCTCTGCCGTCGTCGTGCTTTTCGCACTCCTTATCTTCTTGATGCCCGGCTTTTCGGGCGAACTTTTCGCAGCCCTGCCGCCGTGAGTGAACCGGCGCCGGCCTGCATCCATAGTGAAAAGGTTCTTTGATGAACAACTCCGCCGCATCCCTGGACAGGATGCCTGCCAACGAGGGTGTGACTCGCTGATGTCGACCTACATCCTCAAGCGTTTCCTGCAATTGATTCCCGTCTTCCTAGGCGCAACATTGCTGGTCTACTTCCTGGTCTTCAGCCTGCCCGGCGACCCCATCGTGGCATTGTTCGGCGACAAGCCGGTCAACGCGGCCGTGGCCGCCAAGCTGCGGGAGCAGTACCACCTGGACCAGCCGTTCTGGATGCAATACCTGCTCTACCTCAGGAGCATCTTCACGTTCGACCTCGGCCAGGACTTCTCCGGCCGCCCCATCGCAACCGTGCTCGGCGAGGTCTTCCCCGTCACGGCACGGTTGGCCATCATGGCGCTGATCTTCGAGGGTGTCTTCGGCATCGTCTTCGGCCTCATCGCAGGCCTGCGCAAGGGCAAGTTCTTTGACGCCACGGTCCTGATCGCCTCGCTGGTCGTGATCGCCATTCCGATCTTCGTCCTGGGCTTCCTGTTGCAATTCACCATCGGCGTCCAGCTGGGCTGGGCCAAACCGACCGTTAGCTCCGCCGCGACCGTCCCGGACCTCATCTTGCCGGCGATCGTGCTGGGACTGGGATCCTTCGCCTATGTCCTGCGTCTGACCCGCACGTCCGTCATCGAAAACATGAACGCCGACTACGTGCGCACCGCCACCGCCAAGGGTTTGTCCCGGTTCCAGGTGGTCCGCGTCCACATCCTGCGCAACTCGCTGATTCCGGTCATCACGTTCCTGGGCGCCGACCTCGGTGCCTTGATGGGCGGTGCGATCGTTACCGAGGGCATCTTCAACGTCCCGGGCGTGGGCAACCGGCTCTACCGGGCCGTCCTGTCGGGCGAAGGCCCCACCGTGGTCTCGATCGTCACCGTCCTGGTGCTGATCTACTGCCTGTCCAACCTGCTCGTTGACCTGCTTTACGGCTGGCTTGACCCAAGGATCCGTTATGACTCCTGAGAACATCACCGCACGCAACGCCGTTGCCACCCGTCCGGCCCGCCGGATCGAGCACTTCGTAGCCGATGTCTCCGAGACCCCGCTCCAGGTAACGGACCGGGTCAAGGACGAAGCCGCACCGCTGAGCCTTTGGGGCGAGGCGTGGAAGAACCTGCGCAAGCAGCCGCTCTTCCTCATCTCCGCATTCCTGATCCTGGTGGTCGTGGCGGTCTCCCTCTTCCCGGGACTCTTCTCGCCGATCGACCCGACGTCGGAGGCATGCCAACTGGCCAACTCCGACGCCGGCCCCGCCACGGGCCACCCCCTGGGCTTCACCCAGCAGGGCTGCGACGTCTACGCCCGCGTCATCTTCGGCACGCGCTCCTCGGTGACGGTGGGCCTCTTCACCACCATCGGTGTGCTGCTGATCGGCGGCATCTTGGGTGCCGTGGCCGGCTACTACGGCGGCTGGGTCGACTCCGTCCTTGCCCGGATCAACGACATCTTCTTCGCGCTGCCGCTGATCCTGGGCGCGATCGTGCTCATGCAGCTGCCGGCGTTCCGCACGAACCGGACGGTCTGGACCCTTGTGCTTATCCTGGTGGTCTTCGGCTGGCCGCAGATCGCACGCATCACCCGCGGCGCCGTCATCGAGGTCCGCAATGCCGACTTCGTCATGGCCGCCCGCTCGCTTGGCGTCTCGAAGTTCGGTGCCCTCATGCGCCACGTCCTGCCGAACTCGCTGGCTCCGATCATCGTCGTGGCCACCATCTCCCTGGGCACGTTCATCGTGGCCGAATCCACGCTGTCCTTCCTCGGTATCGGGCTGCCGCCCAGCGTCATGTCCTGGGGCAACGACATCCAGGCGGCGCAGTCCTCGCTCCGGTCCAACCCGATGCCGCTGCTCTACCCGGCCATCGCGCTGTCCATCACCGTCCTGAGCTTCATCATGCTGGGCGATGCCCTGCGTGATGCCCTCGATCCCAAAGCCCGCAAGCGATGAAAGGGGACACCATGAGCGCCTCAGTTGACTTCCAGGAAGCGGACTACGCCACCGAGCGTCCGCTGCTTGAAATCAAAGACCTGGCCATCGGCTTCACCACCAGCAACGGCGAGGTCAACGCCGTCCGCAACGCCCGCCTCACCATCATGCCGGGAGAAACCGTCGCGATTGTCGGCGAGTCGGGCTCCGGCAAATCCACCACGGCGCTGGCCGCTATTGGCCTGCTCCCGGGCAACGGCCGCGTCTCGGCGGGCCAGATCGTGTTCGACGGCGAGGACATCTCCAACGCCAGCGAGAAGCGGATGATCGAACTCCGCGGCAACAGCATCGGCATGGTCCCGCAGGACCCGATGTCCAACCTGAACCCGGTGTGGAAGATCGGCGACCAGGTCCGTGAGACGTTGAAGGCCAACGGCCTGCCCAGCGGACCCGACGACGTCGCGAAGGTCCTGTCCCAGGCAGGTCTCCCGGACGCCGCCAGCCGGGCCAAGCAGTACCCGCACGAGTTCTCCGGCGGCATGCGCCAGCGCGCGCTGATCGCCATCGGGCTCTCCTGCCAGCCCCGGCTGCTCATCGCGGACGAGCCCACCTCGGCGCTCGACGTCACCGTGCAGCGCCAGATCCTTGATCACCTGGACAAGATGACCACGGAACTGGGCACCGCGGTGCTGCTGATCACGCACGATCTCGGCCTCGCCGCCGAGCGCGCCGACCAGGTGGTGGTCATGTACCGCGGCCAGGTGGTCGAATCCGGACCCTCGCTGGAGCTGCTGCAGAACCCGCAGCACCCGTACACCCAGCGGCTGGTCGCCTCGGCGCCGTCGCTGGCGTCCCGGCGCATCCAGGCCGCCAAGGAACTGGGCGTGGAAACGGACGACATGCTCGCCCCCGCCGAAACCGGCGTGGTTGAGCCCTCCAAGAGCGACGAAGTCCTGCAGATCCAGAACCTCAGGAAGGTCTTCAAGCTGCGCTCGGGCCTGGGCAAGTCCACCGACTTCACGGCCGTCGACGACGTCTCCTTCAGCGTCAAGCGGGGAACCACGACGGCGATCGTCGGGGAGTCGGGGTCCGGCAAGTCCACGGTGGCCCAGATGGTCCTGAACCTCCTGACACCGACCTCAGGCAAGATCATCTTCGACGGCGTGGACACCTCCACTCTGAACAGCAAGGAGATCTTCGCCTTCCGGCGCCGCGTGCAGCCGATCTTCCAGGACCCGTACGGTTCCCTCGACCCGATGTACAACATCTTCAGGACCATCGAGGAACCGCTGCGGACCCACAAAATCGGGGACAAGGCCAGCCGCGAGAAGAAGGTCCGGGAACTGCTGGACCAGGTGGCGCTGCCGCAGTCCACGATGCAGCGGTATCCGAACGAGCTCTCCGGCGGCCAGCGCCAGCGCGTCGCGATCGCCCGTGCCCTGGCCCTGGACCCCGAAGTGATCATCTGCGACGAGGCTGTCTCGGCACTGGACGTGCTGGTACAGGCCCAGGTGCTGAACCTGCTCGCCGAACTCCAGTCCCGGCTCGGCCTGACTTACCTGTTCATCACCCACGACCTCGCAGTGGTCCGGCAGATCGCCGACCACGTGTGCGTCATGCAGAAGGGCAAGCTGGTGGAGACCGGGTCCACGGACGACGTCTTCGAATCGCCGCAGCAGGACTACACCAAGGCGCTGCTCAACGCGATCCCCGGCGCCGGCCTCATGCTGCCGCCGGAAGTCGCCTGAGCCCTTAAAACAGCTGACAGGTCCTGGCAGCAGATGCGCCTGGTAACAGCAGGCCTGCAACACCAAGTGCGCCTGTAACAGCAAGTAGGCCTGTAAATCTGTAACAACAAAGGAGCCGGTGTTCGCCCGTAAGGGCGCGCACCGGCTCCTTTGTCGTGCAGGTTCCCGTTGCTGCTTGCCGCGGGTCCGGGCCCGGCCTGACCGGGCCGGCGTTAGTGGGCCAAACCGGAGACGAGGCCGGCGTCCTGGTATTCAAGTCCCATGGACTCAAGCCGCTGGCCGAAGACGGCGCCGAGGGCCGCATGGCCCTGCCTGTTCAGGTGAACCCCGTCCGCCATCGAACCCGTGAGGTTGTAGCGGGTGAGCCAGTCTCCGGCGCTGACGAACGGCAGACCGTGCCGGCTCGCCACGGTCCCCAGCAGCGTGTCCACCTGGCTCCGGCGTCCTCCGCCGAAGCTGGCGCCACGCGCGAGCGTGCCGACCATGAGCATCCGCGCCGCGGGATAGCGCTGACGGAGGCTGGCGATCAGCCGCTCGGCGTTGGCGACGATCTGCGAGTCCGTGGCGCCGCGTGCGGCGTCGTTTCCGCCGCCTTCAATCACCACCAGGGGAGGGGTGCCGTACGGGAGCTTCCAGTCACCGCGCTGGAGCGCGTCAATGTAGTTGCCGGTCTTGCCGTTCGACGCCACGTAACCGGTGCCGCCCCGGCCGCAGAAGAAGACTTTGTACCCCGCCGCGGCCAGGCCCTGCCTGGGCCAGCCGAAGGACGGCTCCGATTGGGAGTCACCAATCAATACCGCGGTGTTGCTGGAGTCCTTGACGATCACCTCGTCGCGGCCGTTGGCAGGATTGCGGTAGATCGAACCGCCGGCCAAGTCTGCGGGATTGATTCCGGAACCGAGCCGAGTCTTTCCCGGCGGGCCTGCAGCCACCGGCACGCCTGCGCCGTTGGCTGCGCCACCGGCCTGGCCGGCCGCCCGCGGCGCAGCGGAAGTGCCCGCGTCGGACGCAGGTGAGGAAGAAGCCTGCCCGCAGCCGCCAAGAACTACGCCTACGGCGATCATCGTTGCGACGAAGCGGGACAGAGCCGAGGCGTTTCGCATGAATGTCTCCGGGCTTGCTTGCTGCTATGAGAGCAATGATGGGGTATGGGAGCGGGAAAATCCAGTGACTTTACTCACAGGTAACAATCAACTTTCGTTTGTCCTTCCGGCGCCGTCCACCTCGGCAGGGTCGGCCGCCGGATCATCGGACGTTCGCATTTTAGGCCAATAAATAGCCTAGCCCTTAGACTTGTATCAGGTGCCCTGTGTCGAAAGGGCGTATCCGTCGTGCGTTCCGGTTGGAAATGTCGCGATACCACAGCTGACTTCACCACTGAATCGAGCAATAACGCATGTCTGAAACCACCACCAACACCGCGGTAGCCACTGCATCGCGCAGTGACCTGCGCAACGTCGCGATCGTGGCCCACGTTGACCACGGCAAGACCACTCTGGTCGACGCCATGCTCAAGCAGACCAACTCCTTTGCCGAGCACAACCACCTCGAGGACCGGGTCATGGACTCCGGTGACCTCGAGCGTGAAAAGGGCATCACCATCCTGGCCAAGAACACCACGGTGGCCTACAACGGACCGTCCTCCCAGGGCGAGACCATCACCATCAACGTCATCGACACCCCCGGCCACGCCGACTTCGGTGGCGAGGTTGAGCGCGGTCTGTCCATGGTCGACGGCGTCGTCCTCCTCGTCGACGCATCTGAGGGCCCGCTGCCCCAGACCCGCTTCGTGCTGCGCAAGGCACTGGCCGCGCACCTTCCGGTGATCCTCCTCGTCAACAAGACCGACCGCCCCGACGCGCGGATCGAAGAAGTTGTCCACGAGTCCATGGACCTGCTCCTGGGCCTGGCCTCTGACCTCGCGGACGAAGTTCCGGACCTGGACCTGGACAAGATCCTCAACGTTCCGGTGGTTTACGCAGCCGCCAAGGTCGGCCGCGCTTCCCTCGAGCAGCCCGCCGACGGCACCGCCCCGGAGAACGAGGACCTCGAGCCGCTCTTCAAAGCCATCATCGAGCACATCCCGGCTCCGACCTACAACCCGGACGGTGTCCTGCAGGCGCACGTCACCAACCTGGACGCCTCGCCGTTCCTCGGCCGCCTCGCGCTGCTGCGCATCTACAACGGCACCCTGCGCAAGGGCCAGACCGTTGCCTGGGCCCGTGCCAACGGTGAGCTGAAGAGCGTCAAGATCACCGAACTGCTGGCCACCAAGGCACTGGACCGCGTTCCGGCCGAATCTGCCGGCCCCGGCGAGATCGTCGCCGTCGCCGGTATCGAAGACATCACCATCGGTGAGACCCTGACCGACGTCGACAACCCGCAGCCGCTGCCGCTGATCACTGTTGACGACCCGGCCATCTCCATGACCATCGGTATCAACACCTCCCCGCTGGCCGGCAAGGTCAAGGGCGCCAAGGTCACTGCCCGCCAGGTCAAGGACCGCCTGGACAAGGAACTGATCGGTAACGTCTCCATCAAGGTGCTCCCCACCGAGCGTCCTGACGCCTGGGAAGTACAGGGCCGTGGCGAGCTCGCGCTGGCCATCCTGGTCGAGCAGATGCGTCGCGAAGGCTTTGAACTGACAGTGGGCAAGCCGCAGGTTGTGACCAAGACGGTCGACGGCAAGATTCACGAGCCGATGGAGCACATGACCATCGACGTGCCGGAAGAGTACCTCGGCGCCGTCACCCAGCTCATGGCAGCCCGCAAGGGCCGCATGACCAACATGGCCAACCACGGCACCGGCTGGTGCCGCATGGAGTTCATCGTTCCGGCACGTGGCCTGATCGGCTTCCGCACCAAGTTCCTCACGGACACCCGCGGCGCCGGCATCGCGGCCTCCATCTCCGAAGGCTACGAGCCGTGGGCCGGCCCGATCGAGTACCGTACCAACGGTTCGATGATCGCCGACCGCGCCGGTGTTGTGACCCCGTTCGCGATGATCAACCTGCAAGAGCGCGGCTCCTTCTTCGTCAAGCCCACCTCCGAGGTTTACGAAGGCATGATCGTGGGCGAGAACTCCCGCGCCGACGACATGGACGTCAACATCACGAAGGAAAAGAAGCTCACCAACATGCGTGCAGCTTCCTCGGACACCTTCGAGAACCTGACGCCGCCGCGCGACCTGACCCTCGAAGAGTCCCTCGAATTCGCCCGCGAGGACGAATGCGTGGAGGTTACCCCGGATTCCATCCGCATCCGCAAGCTCATCCTGGACACCAACGAGCGTGCAAAGGCCAACCGCGCCCGCGCCAAGGTCTGATCCCGGTCTCCGGGCTTCGGCTGAAACGTGACTAAGAGAGCTGCCGGTATGGCGGGCGGCATTGCCGCCGCCGTGCCGGCAGCTCTTTTTGTTGCCCTGGCCGGCACCGCCCTGCACCGGCACGATCTGTTTCTGGCCGGCGTGCAGGTTCCGTGGGGCGCGGCCGCGGCCTTGCTCCTGCTGGGCTCGGCCGAGCTCTGGCTCGGGGCCGCGTTCCGTTCCGTCCTTCCGATAGCGGTCTGCGGACTGCTCTGCTACGCCCTGACCGGGTGGTGGTCCACCCTGGAAACGGGCAAGCGCCTGGTCATCGGAGATACTGCGGGCAACATCTGGGTCTTCGGCATCGCCGGCATCACCGTGGCCATGCTCGCCTGGTGCCGGCGGTACCGGCTGCCCGCGGGCTAAGCGCGCCCCTCCTTGATCCCTCCTCCGGCTCCCTGCACCCGCTCCCTGCACCCGCTCCCTGCACCCGCTCCTTGCACCCGCTCCTTGCACCCGCTCCTTGCACCCGCTCCTTGCACCCGCTCCTTGCACCCGCTCCCTCCACGGGACATGCTCATTTTTCGCTCGCTCGAGTGGGCACAATGGCATCATGTCCAGCGCAAGGCTGCTTCGCGGGACATGCTCAGTCCTCACCGGTGGACATGCCCTGTCCTACTTCCGGTGCACGGACATGCCCACCGTCACTCCGGGTCGACGTCCTGGCAGCAATGGCTCTGCGGTTCCAAGTTCTCCACATAGCACTGGATCGGACTTCTCGGGCGCGGCGTGCGACGCCACCATGGGTGGATGGCCAACATCATCGAAGTGCTTTCCAAGTACGACGGCGTCGCCCGCGCCAAATACATTGCAGCGGCGGGTGTCTCCGATTGCCAGCTCAAGTCCGCGATGGCGACGGGCGCCGTATCCCGCGTCGCCCGTGGCGTCTATGCGCTGCCCGGGGCTGACGCGCAACTGATTTCCATCCGCTCCCTTCCGGCAGAAACGGCCTGCATCACGGCGGCCCAGTTCGGCGGCCTATGGGTTCTCTCGGCCCCTGCCCAGCCGCACGTTTCCATCACCCACAGCCGGAGCTACCAGGGCTTCGTTTGTCACAGGTCGTCCACCCCGCCGACTCTCCTGGACACAGTCGTCCAATGCCTGCGCTGTTTGCCGGAACCCGAGGGGCTGATCATCGCCGAGTCCGCCGTCGTACTCAAGGGACTTCAGATTGGTGCCCTGCGCCGCCGGCTGGATGGCCGGAACGACGCAAGGGAGCGGCGCATCGTGTCGACCATCGTTCCGCAATCGCAGTCGCTGATTGAGTGCTTGGCCCGGTTTCATCTGCGGCGTGCCGGCTTCCACGTCGAATCACAGTTCAACGTTCCGGGCTTGGGGCATCTGGACCTGATGGTCGACGGCCGTCTTGGGATTGAGACCGACGGCGCCGGATTCCACATGGACAAAGTCAGCTTCGAGGAGGACCGACGGCGCTGGAACGTCACCACTCGCCGCGGAATTCCGACACTGATCGTGAGCTACCCGCTGCTGCGGGACCATCCTGAAGAATTCATCGCGATGGTCCGTGAAACCCTCAACAGGTTGTCAGCAGCCGCTTAGAGTCGGACGCAATTTCCGCCTCAATGCGTCCCGGCAGTGCGCCCTTGAGATAAGTCCTTTCACCATGGAACATGTCCTGCGCCGTGCCAGTCTGTCATTGGACATGTCCTGCGCCGTGCCAGTCTGTCATTGGACATGTCCTGCGCCGTGCCGGTCCGGCACTGGACATGTCCCTGGCTGCGTCGTTCCACCGTTGGACATGCCCCGCGCTGCCCGTTAGTGATGAACATGATGCCGGGATGTCCATGTCTGGCAGCAATGGGAGAGCATGTCCATCGGTTGCGGGCAATCAGCGGGGGCATGTCCAATGGTCGGAGCGAGGGGAGGACATGTCCACGGGGTGCGGGCAGGTAAGAATCGCGTGTCCATTGCCAGAGCCCGTGGGAGGACATGTCCACGGGGTGCGGGCAGGTAATAAGAAGCGCGTGTCCATTGCCAGAGCCCGGGGGAGGGCATGCCCATTGGTGGAGAAGCTGCGGCCGGATATGCTCGCGGCTGGCAACAAGGGGAGAGCATGTCCATCGGTTGCGGGCAATCAGAGGGGGCATGTCCAACGGTCGGAGCGTGGGAAGGGCATGTCCACTGGCCGGGCCGGTCAGGGCGCCGGCACCCGCGGGGCGCGGCGCGGCGGGGCCGGGGGGACTTCCTTGGCCGCCACGACGAGCGGGAGCGCAATGACAACGTCGGACCGGCGGGTGCGGACGGTGCACGCGCCGTCGGTCCGTTCCACGAGCTCGCCGAGCGCATCCGTCAGGCCGCCGTCGATCCGGTAGCGGACCACAACCCGGGTGCCGAGCGGGGCGCCGGAGAGGAACTGCTGGGGCAAGGGCAATGGCGAGCTCATCAGATCATAGTAAGACGAGGACCGTGTATGACGTCCCGCTAGGTTCGCGGGAACAGGCTGGGAGATAATAGGCTCAGAAGTCAGCAGCCCGGCGCTCAGGCCGGGCAAACCATCCGGCCGGTCGCCGGGAACCAACGTGGAGAGGCCAGGGACGTGACGTACGTAATCGCGCAGCCGTGTGTAGATGTCAAAGACAAGGCATGTATTGAGGAGTGCCCCGTCGATTGCATTTACGAGGGTGAGCGTTCCCTGTACATCCACCCGGACGAGTGCGTGGACTGCGGTGCCTGCGAGCCGGTCTGCCCCGTCGAAGCGATCTACTACGAGGATGACACCCCGGACGAGTGGGCCGATTACTACAAGGCCAACGTCGAGTTCTTTGACGAGCTCGGCTCGCCGGGCGGCGCCGCGAAGGTCGGGAACACCCACACGGACCACCCCATGATCGCCGCCCTGCCGCCGCAGAACCAAGACAACTAAGGCGGCGCTGCAGTGGCATCCGCGGTGCGCACTTTCGGCCTGAGCCTGCCCGACTACCCGTGGGAGGCCATGGCGCCCTATCTCGCGACGGCGTCCAGGCACGCGGCAGGAACCGTCAACCTGTCCATCGGCACGCCGGTGGACCCGACGCCGGCCCTCATCCAGGACGCGCTGCGCGCCGCCGCGGACGCCCCCGGTTATCCCACGGTGCACGGGACGCCGGCACTGCGGGAGGCGATCGCCGGCTGGTTCGAGCGCCGGCGCGGAGTGCCCGGGCTGGATCCGCAGAACGTGATGCCGACGGTGGGATCCAAGGAACTCGTCGCGTGGCTGCCGTTCCTGCTCGGCCTGAAGCCGGGCGACGTCGTGGTCCGTCCCACGGTCGCCTACCCCACCTATGACATCGGCGCCACCTTCGCCGGTGCCGAGCACGTCGCCGCCGACGACCTCGACGAGCTCGACGCCGGCACCCGCGCCCGCGTGCGGCTGGTCTGGGTCAACTCACCGGCCAACCCCACCGGCAGCGTCCGGGACATCGCTTCGTTGCGACGGATCGTCCGGCAGGCCCGCGAGCTCGGCGCCGTCGTCGCATCCGACGAATGTTACGCCGAACTCGGCTGGGGGGAGTGGGACGTCCAGCGCGGCGGCACCCCGGTCCCCAGCATCCTGGATCCGCAGGTCGCCGAAGGCTCCCATGACGGTCTGCTCGCTGTCTATTCGCTCAGCAAGCAGTCCAACCTTGCCGGTTACCGGGCCGCCTTCGTCGCCGGCGATCCGGCGATCATGGCGAACCTGGTCAACAGCCGCAAGCACGCCGGCATGATCGTCCCCTACCCGGTCCAGGAAGCCATGCGCGTCGCCCTGGGCGACGACGCCCACGTCACGGCGCAGAAGGACCTCTACAGGGGCCGGCGGGAGCGGATCGTCCCCGCGCTGGAGAGCTTCGGACTGACGATTCATGAGTCCCGCGCGGGCCTCTATTTGTGGGCCACCGCCGGCGAAGCGACGTGGGACACCGTGGGCAAGCTCGCGGACCGCGGAATCGTCGTTGGCCCCGGGGTTTTCTACGGCGACGCCGGCAACGGATTCATCCGGGTGGCGCTGACCGCAAGCGATGAGAGGATCGACGCCGCCGCGGCGCGGCTGGCCAACGGAGCGTAACAATGCTGTGACGCCTACCACATGTGGCGTCTTTTCGACGCTTTGGAGTCCTCTCGGATTAGTGCCACCCGCGAAGTGACGGTACTTTTTAACTGACGATCAATGGTGGCTTTCCACAAGAAGGCAGCGCAGCCTTTGGAAATCCTGTCCGCACAGGATCCGCGGGCAGCTTCACCAGATGTTGGACCAGCTTTCGACAGAGGCCCCGATGCCTCATGAGGAGACTCCATGACTGAAACCACCAGCGCAACCCTGCGCCATGCCGGCGGCGAGCTTGAGCTCCCGCGCATCAAGGTTGTAGAAGGAAACGAAGGCTACGACGTTTCCAAGCTGCTGAAGCAGACCGGCGCCGTCGCCTTCGACCCCGGTTTCATGAACACCGCGGCCACCACCTCGGCCATCACCTACATCGACGGTGATGCCGGTATCCTGCGCTACCGCGGCTATCCGATCGAGCAGCTGGCCCAGCACTCGAGCTTCCTCGAAGTCTCGTACCTGCTGATCTACGGCAACCTTCCGACCCCCACGGAGCTGGAGTCCTTCGACCAGCGGATCCGCCACCACACGCTGCTGCACGAGGAGCTCAAGGGCTTCTTCAGCGGCTTCCCGCGTGACGCCCACCCGATGCCGGTACTGTCCTCGGCCGTGTCCGCGCTCTCGACGTTCTACCAGGACTCGCTGGATCCGTTCAATGCCGAGCAGGTGGAAGTCTCCACCATCCGCCTCATGGCCAAGATGCCGGTCATCGCCGCCTACGCCCACAAGAAGTCGATCGGCCAGCCCATGCTGTACCCGGACAACTCGATGAACCTCGTGGAGAACTTCATGCGCCTCAGCTTCGGCCTGCCGGCCGAGCAGTACGAGGTTGACCCGGTCATCGCCAAGGCCCTGGACCTGCTCCTGATCCTGCACGCCGACCACGAGCAGAACTGTTCCACCTCCACGGTCCGGCTGGTCGGCTCCTCGAACGCCAACCTGTTCGCGTCCGTCTCCGCCGGCATCAACGCCCTCTTCGGACCCGCCCACGGCGGCGCCAACGAGGCCGTGCTGAAGATGCTGCGCCAGATCCAGGCCGACGGCATCAAGCCCGAGGACTACATGGAGAAGGTCAAAAACAAGGAAGACGGCGTCCGCCTCATGGGCTTCGGACACCGCGTCTACAAGAACTACGACCCCCGCGCCAAGATCATCAAGGCCACGGCCCATGAGGTCCTCAGCAAGCTGGGCGGCAATGACGAGCTCCTCGACATCGCCATGCGCCTTGAAGAGAAGGCCCTGGGCGATGACTACTTCATCCAGCGCAAGCTCTACCCCAACGTGGACTTCTACACCGGCCTGATCTACAAGGCCATGGGCTTCCCCGAGAAGATGTTCACCGTGCTGTTCGCAATCGGACGTCTGCCGGGCTGGATCGCCCAGTGGCGCGAGATGATCAGCGACCCCAACACCAAGATCGGCCGTCCGCGCCAGCTCTACGTCGGCGAACCGGAACGGAACTACCCTTCGGTGTAGCGCACCCGCCGTTTACGGCAGCGCCGCACAGCAAAGCACGACGCCGGCCGCGCACCTCCCGCTGAGGTGCGCGGCCGGCGTCGTACTTTGGGGCGGGCCGCGGTTCCGGCGCGCCTGGCTCCGGGCGCGCCGTGACCAGCCCCGTCGTGACCCGCGCTGTTGTGACCCCCGCCACGTGCGCGGGCGAACCGGTGTGCCCCGGGGCTGCAACGGCACGGACGTGCTAAAAAAGACCAGTGCCTAAATTTGTCGACGCCGCAATCCGGCGCCAGGAAGTAGTAGACGCAGTCTTCAGGATCATTGCCGCGGATGGTCTTGAGCGGGCCTCCCTGCGCGAAGTTGCCGATGAAGCTCAGCTGGCCGTCGGCTCGGTGCGGCACTATTTCGCCAGCAGTGACGAGCTGTTGTCCTACGCGTTCGCCGTTGTGGTGGACCGGATTCTTGGCCGCCTTACCGCCGCGGACGCCCGGGTGGGAGAGCCGCCGCCCGGCTCGGCCGAGCACCACAACGCCGTAGCCGCGCTGCTGGATGAGTTTCTTCCGCTGGACGAGGAACGGGCCGTGGACGCATGCGTGTGGATGGCCTTTAAGAACGCCGCCCGGACCAGGCCGTTCCTGGCCGCCGAGGCCGACCGCAGCCATCGTGCGGTGGCCGCAATAGTCGGCGGCCTCATCCTCGGCCTGGCCGCCGGGGCGAATGGCCGCGACAGTGACGACGCCGCGGCGGGGATGGACCAGCAGGTGCTCGTCACTGAAGCCGAGCTGCTGCTGGCCGTCCTGGACGGGCTGACGATGCACGCCCTCCTGCAGCCGGAGTGGATGACGGCCCGGATGTGCAAGGATGTGCTGGAGGCCCATCTCGAGGGCCTGAACCGCCGGATGGCGGACCGGGCCCCAGCCGTTAACGTGCGCTAACAACAGGAATAGACTGAGATAGTACGTCTTGCCAAGGGAGGCAATTGGATGCACCACACCGGCGGACCGGGCTGGCGGATCACCATGGATACATCTGGTCCCATGCTCATTGCCCTCTACGTTCGTGACGCCGCCGGACTGGATACCGCGGGGCATCCGGCACTGTGTCACGTGGCGCCGAAGATCCGAGCCTCAGACCATACACACCTGATCGCGGAGGTGGGCGGCACCGCCGTGCTCAAGACCGAGTGGGAGGCCTGGTGGGAGCAGTTGCTGAAGGCCCACCCGGACATGTCGCCTGAGCTCACCCCGCCGGGCTTCGGGTCGTTCAGCAATTCACCGGCGCTTCGCCGGGTGCTGCAGGCGCACTTCGGCGCCGCGCTGACGTGGGCCCGGGAACGCCGCGCGGAATACCTGTCCCTGGAAGCGGAGCGAGAATCCAACAGCAACAATGAGCTCCTGGCCGACATGGTGGAGGACCGATTGCTGGAAGTGGGCCGCCCGGCCCGGGATTTCAGCCTCACGATCATCGAACTCCCGCTGGCGGAGCCGCGGGCCTGGTACCTCGAGCCGGACAAGATCCTCATGAGCCAGGAGCTTTTGTCCGAGCCGGAACTGTTCCGCAGCTACGTCCAGCCGGTGGTCGATCTTCTCGTGTGAGCCGGCCGGCCGCCGCTAGCTGGCGGGCGTGTCGGCGACGGTCACACGGACCTGCCCGGCCGGGACCTGCGCCGGCTGCCAACCGTCGCGGGACTGCCGGTTCCATGCCTGGCCGTCCACCTCGACGCTGATGATGGAGAGCGCTTTGGCATTGGCTACGGCCCATTGGGCCACAGTCCAGGCCTGGGTGCCGTCGGCCTCCACGATCAAGGTCCGGCCGTCCGTCGACGTCGGTACGTCACCGAGCGCCGCGGTCAGCTTTGCGGTGACCGCGGCCGGATCCCCGGCGGTGTCGGGCGACCGCAGCGAACAGTCCAGGCCGGCGGGCGTCTGGCCGCTCAGTGCCGAGGCGAACGCGCGGGCCATCCCCTCATGCTGGGCGTAGGCACCCGGGTAGGCCGAGTGCTGGACCTGCTGGGCGGCGTCGGTGATGTCCAGCGATTGGTAGCCGGAGATCTCCACGAGCGCATCGTAGAACGCATTGCTGGCGTGGTATGGATCCATCACCTGCGCCGTGGTGCCCCAGCCCTGGGACGGCCGCTGCTGGAAGAGCCCCCGTGAGTCGGGGCCGGCCTGGTCGCCGTGGCCGATGTTGCGCAGCTTGGATTCCTGCATGGAGGTGGCCAGCGCGATGCTGGCGGCGCGGGCAGGAAGCCCGCGCCGGACCGCCACAGCCGTGATGAGGGCGGCGTTGGCCGCCTGGTCGGTGGCGAGGTCATCGCCTCCGCTGCCCACCGCCGTGCAGCGTTCGGTGATCAGCGTTTCCGAACGCTGCAGGAACGCCACCGCGGTGTAGATTGCGCCCGCAACCATCGCAAGGGTCAGCAGAAGGACGATCCGGCGTCGCCAGCTCCCACGTCGTGCCACGAAACTTACTCCCTCAGGCCCTAGCGGGCTGCGTCATCGGCTGCTTCATCGACGGGCGCCCCGCCGGAGCGGCCTTCACCGCCCGCCATACCGTACCAGCCGGTCCGGTCAGTTGGCGTGCAGGTCCGCGTTGAGCTCCACGGTCTGGCCCTTGCGGGGGAGCGCCTCGACGGCGCCGGTGGTCGAATTGCGGCGGAAGAGCAGGTTCGGAACCCCGGAAAGCTCCACGGCCTTGACTACCCGGCTGGTGTCCTCGCCTTCGGCATTCCGGGGGCTAATGACTCGCACGCGCGTCCCGGCGGTGACGTAAAGGCCCGCCTCCACCACGGAGTCGTCGCCCAGGCTGATGCCCACGCCGGAGTTGGCACCGAGCAGGACCCGCTCCCCGAGCGCGATCTTTTCCTTGCCGCCGCCGGAAAGGGTGCCCATGATCGAGGCACCGCCGCCGACGTCGGACCCGTCACCGGCGACGACGCCGGCCGAGATGCGGCCCTCGACCATGGAGGTGCCCAGGGTTCCGGCGTTGAAGTTCACGAAGCCCTCGTGCATGACCGTGGTGCCTTCGGCGAGGTGCGCGCCGAGCCGGACACGGCCGGCGTCGGCGATCCGGACGCCGGAGGGGACCACGTAGTCCACCATGCGGGGGAACTTGTCCACGCCGAAGACGGTGACGGCGCCGCGCTTGCGCAGGCGTGCCCGGGTGAGCTCGAAGTCCTCGACGGCCGCGGGACCGAAGTTGGTCCACACCACGTTGGGGAGCTTGCCGAAGATGCCGTCAAGGTTGATGCTGTTGGGCTGGACGAGCCGGTGTGAGAGCAGGTGCAGGCGCAGGTAGGCGTCCGCGGTGTCCGCGGGTGCTTCGTCCAGGTGGATCTGGGCGAATACGACCTTCTGCTCGGTGCCGCGGTCCGGGTCGGTGCCGTTGGCGGCGATATCGATCAGCGACTGGTCCGCGTTGGCCACGTCACGCAGGCTCGGCGCCGCGACTCCCAGCGCCGGAGCCGGAAACCACACGTCCAACACGGTGGCTTCACCATTGCGGGTGGATACGGTGGCCAATCCATAGCCGTAGGCAGAGCGGGCGTCAGAACGAGCGTCGGCGGGCACAGCGGAAGCAGCAGTTTCAGTCATGGCCCAAGTCTAACGAGAGCGTCCTCGCGCGCTGAAACGTGAGTCGCCCAAGTGACTCGCGGCGGGGGCCGTTATGACGCCTGAAACGGCCCCCGCTGCGGTCAGTTGGGAGAGGCCGGCGAGCAGATAAAGTGGGACGGTGACCCCGACGAACCCCCGCACCCCTGCCAGCGCCCTTGACCGCAGTCCGGGGCATGCCCCTGTCCATTTGGACCTCCGCCAGGATGTCGCCCTGCTCACGGCCGCCCTGATCGACATCAACAGCGTCTCAGGCAACGAAAAGGAGCTGGCCGACGCCGTGGAGCATGCCCTCCGGCTGCTGCCGCAGTTGGAGCTGGTCCGCGACGGCGATTCGATCATCGCCCGCACCAACCTCGGCCGCGCCGAGCGCGTGATCCTGGCGGGGCACCTGGACACGGTGCCGCTGCCCATCACGGAAGGCTCGCTTGGAACCGTGCCGGCGTACTGGCCCTCCGGGGCGCCGGGGGAGGGCATCCTCTACGGTCGCGGCGCCACCGATATGAAGGGCGGCGTCGCTGTGCAGCTGGCGCTGGCGGCCACGATGTTCGACGCCGGCACGGAGCCGGACAAGGACGTCACGTTCGTCTTCTACGACCACGAGGAAGTCGAGGCAGTGAAGAGCGGCCTCGGCCGGCTGGTGCGCAATCACGGGTCCCTGCTCGGCGGTGACTTCGCGATCCTGCTCGAGCCGACCGACGGCACGGTGGAAGGCGGCTGCAACGGCACGATGCGCTTCGAGGCGACCACGCTCGGCGAGGCAGCCCACTCGGCCCGGGCCTGGATGGGCAGCAACGCCATCCACGCGGCCGCCCCGATCCTGGCACGGCTGGCGGCGTACGAGCCGCAGACCGTGACGGTCGACGGCCTCGACTACCGGGAAAGCCTCAACGCCGTGAAGATTCACGGCGGCACGGCCGGAAACGTCATCCCGGACAAGTGCGTCGTGGAAATCAACTATCGTTTCGCCCCGGACAAGACCCCGGACGGGGCCGAGGCCGTGGTGCGTGAGCTGCTGGACGGATTCGACGTCGTCCGCACCGACAGCGCTGCAGGGGCGCGGCCGGGACTGAACCACCCGGCCGCCGCGTCCTTCGTGGCCGCCGTCGGCGCGGAACCGAAGCCCAAGTACGGCTGGACCGACGTCGCACGGTTCAGCGAGCTGGGCATCCCGGCGGTGAACTTCGGGCCCGGCGATGCGCTGCTGGCGCACAAGGACAACGAGCACGTCGAGGCGGACGCGATCCGGGAATGCCTGCGGGCGCTGCGGACCTGGCTCAGCGCCTAACCGCCAGGGGCATCAGGGCAGCACGCACACGTCAGCACGCGCACCGCTCACGTCAGGACGCTGAAAAGGTCCGGAACCTGTGGGGTTCCGGACCTTTTCGGCGCCGAAAGGCCTTACCTGGTCGGGATACCGGCGACCGGGACGTGGGCAACGCCGCCGGCGGCACGCTTGGAGCCGCGGCGTTCGAGCCAGATGGCCAGGCGGGAGACCGCCAGGTCGATCGCGATGTAGATGGCCGCGGCGACGAAGAAGACCGGGAACAGGTACTGCGGGCCGAGGAAGTCGGCCATGACCTGCACTGCCCGGAGCAGCTCGCCGTAGGCGACGATGTAGCCCAGCGAGGTGTCCTTGAGCAGCACCACGAGCTGCGCGACCAACGAGGGCAGCATGCGGCGGATGGCCTGCGGCAGCTCGATGGTCAGCCGGGACTGGAAACTGGTCAGGCCGATCGCCAAGCCGGCCTCGCGCTGGCCTTTGGGCAGCGACTGGATGCCGGCGCGGATGATCTCGGCAAAAATTGCGGAGTTGTACAGGACCAGGCCGGCCACGACGGCGACGAACGAGCTCGTGGCAAAGACGAGCAGAACGAACAGCATCATGAGCACCACGGGCATGCCGCGCAGGAATTCCAGCACCACCCTTGTGGGCACCCGCACCCAGGCGTTGTCCGAGATGCGCAGCAGGCACACAAGGAGGCCCAGAGGGAAGGCAATGACGGCCGCCACGGCCGCGGCGGCGAGCGTCGCGCCGATGCCGTTGCCGATCAGCACCCAGACATCGGGAATCTGGAAGACCGCCCAGCGTTTGGGGTCGAAGATTCCCTGCTGGGCCAGTGTCATGACCGCCAGGACGAGGAGGCCGCCGATCACGATGACGCCGATGATCGAGCCGATCAGCGAAATCCGGCGGGCTTTGGGGCCGGGGACGTCGTAGAGAACAGAGCTCATCGCGCGATTGCCACCTTTCGTTCAACGAAGTTGGCGAGGAAGCCAAGCGGGACGGTTATCAGCAGGTAGAAGAATGCGATGCCGACCAGGACCCACACGACGGCGTCGCCGTTGGCGTTGGCCAACTGCTTGCCGTAGCCGAAGAGTTCCAGCACATAGAACGCACCTGCAACGGAGGAGTTCTTGACCAAAGCGATCAGGATGTTGATCAGCGGCGGGATCACGGTGCGCAGGGCTTGGGGGAGGATGATGAGGGTCAGCACCTGGCTGAACTTCATGCCGATGCTGCGGGCCGCTTCGGCCTGGCCCACCGGGACGCTGTTGACGCCGGAGCGCACGGCCTCGGCAATGAAGGCCGAGGTGTAGGCGCTCAGGGCGATGATGGCGGCGACCTCGAACTGTTGGAACGTGATGCCGAGGCGGGGCAGGACCACTGCGGCGAAAAAGAATGCAATGGTCAGCGGGGTGTTCCGGACGATCTCGACGTACACCATGCTGAAGCCGCGCAGCGCGGCGACGGGGGAGACTCGGGCCGCCGCGAGCACGGTGCCGACGATCAGGGCAATGATCCCCGAGACCACGGACAGGAAGAGGGTTCTGAGAAAACCGTCCCAATACTGGGGGAGGTTTTCAATGATGACGTCCATAAGTTCCTTCAGCTGCGTTGACGGGATTCCAAGCGAAAGACGGCAGTGGCGGCCGCCGGGCTGCGGGGTAACCGCGGGCCCGGCAGCCGCCACAGTCGGCTAGTAGCGGTCGATCGTGGGAAGCTCGGGCGCGGTCTTGATGACGGTGCCGGCGGTGTCTTCCCAGGCCTTCTTGTAGGACCCGTCCTTGGCGAAGGCTTCCAGCTGGTCGTTGATCCACATGCGGAAGGCCTTATCGTCCTTCTTCAGGCCGATGCCGTACGGCTCCTTGGTGAAGGTCTGGTCGGAGGCCAGCTTGAAGGCATCCGGTTCCTTGGATACGAAGCCGGCCAGAATGACGTTGTCCGTGGTGACGGCTTCGACCTGGTGGTTGCGCAGCGGCTCAAGGCAGGCGGAGTAGGTCGCGGCAGGAACCAGGACTGCTCCGTACTTTTCCACGATCGTGGCGGCCGGGGTGGATCCGGTCACGGAGCAGACGTTCTTGCCCTTGAGGTCCTCGGGCTTGGTGATGGAGTTGTTGTCCTTGTTCACCATGAGGGCCTGGCCGGCCTCGTAGTACGGGCCGGCGAAGTCAACTTGGGTCTTGCGCTTGTCGTTGATGGTGTAGGTGGCGACGATGATGTCCACCTTGCCCTGCTTGAGGAACTCCTCGCGGTTGGCGGAGACCGTTTCAACCCACTCGATCTTGTCGGCGGGGATGCCCAGCTTGGCGGCAATCAGCTTGCCGATTTCGACGTCGAAGCCGACCGGCTTGCCGTCGAGGCCCTTCTGGCCGAACAGCGGCTGGTCGAACTTGGTGCCGATGGTGATCTTTCCTGCGGATGAAAGCTTGGCCATGGTGGAATCGGCAGCAAAGCTCGGCTTCTCGGCTACAGGCGGGTTGGTGGTAGTGGAGGAGCTGCCGCCGCAGGCGCTCAGGGTGAGCGCCAGTGCTGCGGATGCGGCAACCAGAAGGGATTTCCTCCGGGTCAAAAATGCCTTCATGACATTCCTTTCATTGGTCGGCCGCCTTCCGGCGGCCAGGGTGCGAACTCGTGAGTGATGAACTCAGTGCGTCAGAAGTTTGGATAGGAAATCTTTGGCCCGGCTGCTCTTGGGGTTGGTGAAGAATTCCTCGGGGGTCGCGTCCTCGACGATCTGGCCGTCGGCCATGAACACGACGCGATCGGCAGCCTTGCGGGCGAAGCCCATCTCGTGGGTGACCACGATCATGGTCATGCCCTCCTTGGCGAGCTGGACCATGACGTCCAGGACCTCGTTGATCATTTCCGGGTCGAGGGCGGAGGTGGGCTCATCGAAGAGCATCACCTTCGGCTTCATCGCCAGGGCGCGGGCGATGGCAACACGCTGCTGCTGGCCGCCGGAGAGCTGAGCGGGAAGTTTGGGGGCCTGATGCCCGACGCCGACCCGCTCCAGCAGTGCCATGGCGTCCTTGTCGGCCTCGGCCTTGGAAACGCCCTTGACCTTGATGGGGCCGAGGGTGACGTTTTCCAGGATGGTCTTGTGGGCGAACAGGTTGAAGGACTGGAAGACCATGCCGACGTCGGCGCGCAGCTTCGCCAGTTCCTTGCCCTCCGCAGGCAGTTCCTTGCCATCGATCCTGATGTCGCCGTCGTCGATTGTCTCGAGGCGGTTGATGGCGCGGCAGAGCGTTGACTTGCCGGAACCCGAGGGACCGATGACAACAACAACCTCACCTTTGCGGACATTCAGGTTGATGTCCTTCAGGACGTGCAACTGGCCGTAATGCTTGTTCACGGCCTTCAGGGAGACGAGCGCATCGCCGGGCACTTGAGTAGTCATATAAAGAATCTAACGAAGATTGACAAGATATGACGGCAATCACTGAGTTTGGTGCAGATCGTGATTCAAGAGATACCTGTACGCCCGGGTCCCCGGCGTGGCCACCGCCCGCTCTCCGGCCGCTCTTTTGCGGCTCTGGGCCGCAGGCGTTCGGAGCCTGCCGCCGGGCGTGGCGCCGCCGCGCCGAAGCGGCGGGCACGGTGTTCCGCGCTAGCCTATGGGCATGAGTACCGATCCGCAGCACGGCCCCAAGCAAAATCCCGAACAGAACCCCGCCGGAAAGCCGGCCCGCGAGGTCCGAAGTACCCCGGCGCCGAACGGGATCCGCCATAAAGGCCCGCTCGAGCTGCGCCGGAAGGCCGCCAAGGTCACGATGTCGGACCAGACCCTGCTCGACACCAAGGGGCCGGGCCAGTTCGTTCACACCGATCCCTGGCGCGTCTTGCGGATCCAGAGCGAGTTTGTGGAAGGGTTCGGCGCCCTCGCCGACCTGGGCCCGGCGGTCAGCGTCTTCGGCTCCGCCCGTACGGTGCCCGGAACCCTCAACTACGAGCTCGGCGTCGAGGTCGGGCGCAAGCTGGCCGAGGCCGGACTGGCCGTGATCACCGGCGGCGGCCCGGGGTCGATGGAGGCCGCCAACAAGGGTGCCGTTCAGGGCAATGGCATTTCGGTGGGGCTCGGGATCGAGCTGCCCTTCGAACAGGGCATGAACCAGTGGGTGGATCTGGGCATCAACTTCCGGTACTTCTTCGCCCGCAAGACGATGTTCGTCAAGTACGCCCAGGGCTTCATTGTGCTCCCGGGCGGTCTGGGGACCTTGGATGAGCTCTTCGAGGCCATGGTCCTGGTCCAGACCCGCAAGGTCACGTCCTTCCCGATCGTCCTGGTGGGGACCGCGTTCTGGACCCCGATGCTCGACTGGGTCCGCGACACCCTCGTCACCGAGGGCATGGTGTCTGAGGAGGACCTTGACCTCGTGCAGGTGGTGGACGACGCCGCGCTCGCCGTCGAACTCGTCGTCGAAGGCGCGGCCCGGCACCGGAACCCGAACGGGGGCTCCACCAATGGGAACGGCACTGGAAACGGCGGCGCAACCCGGGGCTGAAGCGCCGGGCTGAGCGCGCCGGCGTCCGGCTTCTGGCACGATGGTCTAGTGAGTCTCTTTCTGGTCTTCCTTGCGATTGTGCTGATCGGCGTCGCCGTCCTCCTGGGCACCGGCCTGGCGCCGAAAATCTTCCGCCGGGGCACGGCCGGCGGCGCCGACGTGCCCTTTGAGGACGGTTTCGATGAGCCGGTCGCGTCCTTGCCGCCGGTCCTGCTGCCTGCCCGTGCGGCCGCTGAGGACATCGACCATCTCCGTTTTGCCGTCGGGCTCCGCGGCTACCGGATGGACCAAGTGGACCAGGTCCTTGACGATCTGCGGGACCAGATCACCGTCAAAGACCAAAAGATCGAGGCGCTGGGGGAGGAACTGGAACGCCTCCGCCGGCCGACAGAGCAGCGTCCGTGAGCCACGTGGACGACCCGGAGACAGTCCCGGCGCTTGACGCCGGGGGACAAATGGGCCTGAACGCGGCGGCGTGGAGCAGCATCGCGGCCGCTGGCGCCCGGATGTCGCGGTGGCCGTGGTGGGTGCAGGTGGCTGGCCTGTACATCGCCGCCCGACTGGTCAGCGCCTGCATCTTTATGGCCGCCGCGCTGCACCAGGGCGTGAATCCCTGGTTTCCCGCGAAACCGGACTACTGGAACTTCATCAACATCTGGGACGCCCGTTGGTACGCCGAAGCGCTGCAGAACGGGTATCCGGCGCTGCTGCCGACAGACGCGGCCGGCACCGTTCAGGAGAATGCGTGGGCTTTCTACCCGCTGTTTCCCGTGCTGGGCCGGGTGGTGTCCGGACTGACGGGCACGGGTCCGGCGTGGTCGCTGACGGCCATCGCGCTGGCCGCCGGGCTGGGGGCAGCCCTCGTGGCCTACAGGATTTTCCGGCACCGGGCCTCGCACCGCACGGCACTCTGGGGGATCGTCTTCATGGCGGCATTCCCGGTGGCGCCGGTGCTGCAGGTGCCCTACGCCGAATCCCTCAACCTGCTGCTCCTTGGCGCCTCACTGCTGCTGGTCATGGAGCGCCGATACCTGTGGGCCGTGCCCGTGGTGCTCCTCATGTGCCTTTCCCGGCCCACCGGGGTCCCGTTTGCGGTGATGATGGGGCTGTTGTTCCTCTACCGCCTCTGGCAGCGCGTGGCAGGGAGGCCCGCGCGCGGGGTTCCCGTCCACACCACCGCGCAGCTGTGGTCCCTGGCCGGACTGACAGCCGCCAGCGGGGTCGGTGCGCTGCTGTGGCCGGCCATCGCCTGGGCCGCAACCGGCGATCTCGGGGCCTACACCAAGACCGAAACCGCATGGCGCGGCGATGACCTGGTGCCGTTCAGGCCATGGTTCGACACCGGCATCATGCTCTTCGGGCCGACGCTCGGAGTGCTGGCGCCGTTCGTGTTCGTGGCCGCCTTCACGCTTTTCATGATGTCGCGGCCCGTGGTTGCGCTGGGCGCTGAACTGAGGCTCTGGTGCTGCTGCTACATGGGTTACCTGCTGGCCTTCCTGCAACCGCAGACCAGCACGTTCCGGATGCTGCTGCCGCTCTTCCCGCTCGCCCTCAGCGCCGCACTGCTCTCGCGCTCCCGCGCCTACCGGGGAGCCGTGGTGGTCATGTTCGTCCTGCTGCAGATCGTCTGGATTGTGTGGCTGTGGGCGTGGGCGCCGCTGCCGGGCGGAGGGGACTATCCGCCGTGACCCACAGCACCATTTCGCGTTGCCGCCCCGGCTTTCCGGGGCGCGCTGGAAAGTCCAACGATTAGCTCCGGGCGGATTGTTACGCGATAATAGAGGATAAGCAAGGACAAGAAGCACACTGAGTTTAATCGCGGGCGGTTTGATGGCAAGCGGTTGATTCGCAAGCGGTTTATTCGTAAGCGGTTGTGAGCGGGTCTGTCACGGCGGCCTCCTGGAGCGCTGCCGGACGGCTTGATTGACCAAGCGGACGCAGCCCGGCCGGGCTGGTATGTCAGGGACTAATGGAGGGGATATTCCTTATGGCGGCAATGAAACCACGCACCGGCGACGGCCCTATGGAAGTGACGAAAGAGGGACGAAGCTTGATCATGCGTGTTCCGCTCGAAGGCGGGGGGCGGCTCGTGGTCGAGCTCAACGCTGCTGAGGCGACAAACCTCAAGGAATGCCTCGTCGGCGTCACCGAATAGCTTCACACCAAAGAGCTTCGCGAGAGGGCGGGGTCCCAGCCACCAGGCTGCGGACCCCGCCTTTTCTGCTTGTGCGTCTCCTGCTTGTGTCTGGCGCGTGGTTCCTGACGCTTACTTCTTGACGGCGATGAGCAGGCCGTCGCCGGTGGGCAGCATGGCGGAGGCGAGTCGGTCGTCGTCGCGGATGGACTTGCCGATCTGGCGGAGCACCACGGTGGTGGCGTCCCGGGCGGCCGGGTTCGCCACACGGTCCTTGTCGAGGGCGTCGTTGACGATCAGCAGGCCGCCGGACTTGAGCAGCCGCACGGCCTGCTCCACGTAGCTGGGGTAGTTCGGTTTGTCGGCATCGATGAACACGAGATCGTAGGCCCCGTCCGTCAGCCGCGGCAGGACGTCGCCGGCGCGGCCCGAAATGGTGCGCGTGCGGTTGGCGGGGCTGCCGGCTTCCTGGAACGCTTCGCGCGCCGCCTTGAGGTGTTCGACGTCGACGTCGATCGTCGTCAGGACCGCCTGCGGACCGAGCCCGCGTAGGATGCATACGCCGGACACCCCGGCGCCGGTGCCGATCTCCACCGCGGTCTGTGCCTTGGACGCCGCTGCCAGCACCGTCAGCACGGCGCCCACGCCGGGACCGATCGGCGTCACGCCAAGCTCGAAGGACCGTTCGCGCGCGTGCAACAGGACCTCATCCTCGGCAGGCAGATCTTCTGCGTAGGACCAGCTCGTGGACTTATCGGCGCTCATGGGTAATCGCTTTCTGGGCGGCAGGGGAGTACTCCCTACAGCGTACTGTGTCCGGCGGGACGCGACACGGAGGCGGCCGGGCCGTGGCCCCGGCAGGCGGCCACGCGATCCGCCTCGGGGCAGACGTTCTGCCTTCGGCGGAAGACTGCGTCGCGTCAGGAAATTCCCAGCTTATTTTGAAATGATAGGTATCCGCTCATCCGCGTGGTGATCGGCGTCGAATGAAGGGTGCGGGAACCTGCGCGAGCAGGCACCGTTCGGGCGTAGGTACCATCCATGAGGGGAGCGGACGATGTCGGTTCTGACACCTGTCCCGGCAACTGAGGCAACTGATCCAACCGGCCAGTCCGGCACCGCGGCGGAAGCCGAATGGGTGCGGCCCACCTGGGAGGAAGTGGTGACGAACCACTCCGCCAAGGTCTACCGCCTTGCGTACCGGCTGACCGGAAACAAGTACGACGCCGAGGACCTCACCCAGGAGGTGTTCGTCCGGGTGTTCCGTTCGCTGGAGAACTTCAGGCCGGGCACCCTGGACGGCTGGCTGCACCGTATCACCACCAACCTCTTCCTGGACCAGGCCCGGCGCAAGAACCGGATTCGCTTTGACGCCCTGGCCGACGACGCCGAGTCGCGGCTCCCCGGCCGGGAACCCGGCCCGGAGCAGAGCTTCGAATTCAACAACCTCGACGTCGATGTTCAGGCCGCGCTTGAAGAACTGCCCCCGGACTTCCGGGCCGCCGTCGTGCTGTGCGACCTCGAGGGCCTGTCCTACGACGAGGTAGCCGCCGCGCTGGACATCAAACTCGGCACCGTCAGGTCCCGCATCCACCGCGGCCGGACGATGCTGCGCGAAAAGCTCGCGCACCGCGACCCGCGCCCTGCACAGCAGGCCAAGCAGTCCCTCAAGCCGCGGCTCAAAATGCCGCGCATCGCCGGCCTCCTCTGAAGCGGTCCATGGGTCTACTGAAACGTTTGCTGGGTGGTTCCGGCTGCAGGTTCTCGAGCAGGACCGGCCGTAGCCGCATCGGCGCCGCCCGGAAGCTGTCCGCCGACCACCACGATCACATGGAGACCTGTGGCGAATGCCGCGCCCGGCAGCAGCGCGAGCGCCAGTACCTGGAGAGGCTCCGCGGCGCCGCCGTGCCCGAGGCCAGCGAGGACCTGACCGCACGGCTCCTGGCACGGACCGAGCAGTTGGCCGCGGAACGCGCAGCCGCAGAAGGCACAGACGCAGCGCGAGCTGACGCGGCACCCGCGGACACGGAAGGCGCGGAATCGGCCTGGGCGGATACAGCGTCGGGAGGCACGCATCAGGCGCCAGGGCGTTTGCCCGCAGAAAACGTCACGACAAATCGGCCAGGGACGGCCCGGCCGCTTGGCGGCTGGCCGGCGGAAGCCGCGAATCCCCACCGCCGCCGCGGCCCGCGCCTGCCCGCAGTGGCGGCTGGAGGGGCCGTAGCTGCCCTCGCCCTCATGGCCGGCACCGCATACTTCATGGGAGGCGACGCCACGGTCCTGGCCGACGGCGCAGAGACCTCCAAACTCTCCCACCCCGACACCGCAGGGCAGCTCGCCACCGGAGAGCCGCTTGCCACGGGGAACCTGTCAGATGTCGACGGGTCCAGTGCAGGCGGAACCGGCGCCCCGGGCGACGCGGGAAGCGGACCCTGGGTTGGACTCGGCCAGGGTGGCGAGCCCGACTTCGCCCCGGCCGGGGCGTTGAGCGCCGGGCAGCTCGCGGCCTTACGGGCGCAGGGATGGACATGTCCGGAACTGCGGGACCTTGGATTCCACCTGATGTGGGCCCGGGCCGGTGTCATGTCCGGGGACGAGGTCCTGGAGCTTCGCCTCACGGACGGCCAGCACTTCGCCACGGTCCTCGAACAGCACGATTCCGCGCCGCGGGTGCCCGGAACGCCAGCGGCACGGGCCCGGGCGGATGCTTCGCCAACCAACGTGCTGACGGGCCACACCGCCATGGCGGACGGTTTCACGGTGGCGAAGGCCGGCACGGCCGCCGCCCCTCAATCCGGGCCCGACGCCGAGCCCGGCGCCGGACCCGGGGACAGTGCGCTCTGGGTCAACCCTGGCCCGCCCTACCGGGCCATCTACCAGACCGCCGCGGCCACATACACATACGTGTCGGATCTGCCGGCCGACCAGGCCGGCGACGGCGCTGCCGCGCTCACCCGGGTAAGCAGCCGAGCCTCGGAGCCCGCGTCACGCGATGGAATCCCGGAACGGATCGAGCGCGGGCTGAGCCGAATCCTGGAGCACCTGGCCCCGTGAGGCAGCAACGGGGTCGACATCATAGGCAGCCCGACTTCGCGAAGTCGTCGCCAGCCCGAACGAGAGGGTAATCTTCCTAAAGTGCTTGGAATCAATGGACCGGAGTTCTTACTTCTGCTGATCATCGGCCTTCTGGTGATTGGTCCCAGCAGGCTGCCCGAGTACACCCAGAAACTTGCCAATATCGTCAAGGAAGTACGCCGGATGGCGTCGGGTGCGCGGGAACAGATCAAGGATGAAGTCGGCATCGATATCGACGACGTCGACTGGAAGAAGTATGACCCCCGGCAGTACGATCCGCGCCGGATCATCAAGGAAGCGCTCCTGGACGACGACACGAAGCCGGTGAGCTCCGGGGCGCCCGTAACGGTTTCCGCGGCTGCGGCCGCCACGGCCGTCGCCGAACACCGCCCGGCCCGGGTCTTCGAGCGCCTGCCCGCGGGCGAATCAGCGCCCTTCGACTCAGAAGCGACCTAGGACCTCACGCGGCGCCGCCCACTATGCCGGCCGGCCCGAATAATCCTGCCCCGGTCAGCGGACGCAAACAGCGGCGCCGGCCGTCTGCCTCAACCAGCAAGCCCGGTCAGCGGGGCTGCAGGCCCAGCGGCGTGCCGTTGAGCCCGCGGGGCACCGACGCCAGCTTCCCGGCGATCCCGGCCAAGGCAAGGGCAGCCGGCGTCTCAGGGCGCCCCAGCACCAGCGGAACCCCGGCATCTCCGCCCTCACGCAACAGGACTTCGAGGGGAATCTGGCCCAGCAACGGGACGTCCTCACCCACGGTGGCGGAGAGGCGCCCGGCGAGCACGGCGCCGCCGCCGCTGCCGAACAGTTCCATCCTGCCGCCGTCGGGCATTTCAAGATAGGACATGTTTTCCACGACGCCGGCCACGGTCTGGCCGGTCTGCGTGGCGATGGCCCCGGCCCGCTCGGCAACATCCGCGGCGGCCGCCTGCGGGGTGGTCACGACCAGGATCTGGGCCTTGGGCAACAGTTGGGCGACCGAGATCGCGATGTCGCCCGTGCCCGGCGGGAGGTCCAAGAAGAGGGCGTCGAGGTCGCCGAAGTACACGTCCGTGAGGAACTGCTCCAGCGCCCGGTGCAGCATCGGCCCGCGCCATGCGACGGGCTGGTTTCCGGTGACGAACATGCCGATGGAGATGACCTTTACCCCGTAGGCCACCGGCGGCAGGATCATGTCGTCCACCCGCGTGGGGGCCTGGGTGATGCCCATCAGCGCCGGGACGGAGAAACCGTACACGTCCGCGTCCACGATCCCCACGCGGAGCCCCTGGGCCGCCAGCGCGCACGCCAGGTTGACTGTCACCGAAGACTTGCCCACCCCGCCCTTGCCGCTCGCGACCGCGTACACCCTGGTCAGGGAGCCAGGGGCGTTGAACGGGATGCCGCGCTGGCCGCCGGAGCCGCGCAACTGCTCCTTCAGGGCGTCGCGCTGAGCCTGCGTCATGACTTTCAAGTCAACATCGACGCCGGTGACGCCCGGGACGGCGGAGAGGGCAGCTTCGGCGTCCGCGGTGATGGTGCCGCGTAGCGGGCAGCCCGCAATGGTCAGAAGCACCACAAGCCGCACCGTGCCGCCGTCGGAGATCTCCACCGACTCCACCATGCCGAGCTCGGTGATGGGACGGCGGAGTTCAGGGTCGATCACGGTGGCAAGTGCCGCGTGCACTGCCTGTTCCAGCGGGATGCTCATGCGGGCGATGCTCAGCTTTCGGGGAAGGTGCGGTGTGCAGGCAGGCGGGCGGGGTCGGCGGCATCGGCAGTGAGGCTCGACGGCGGGTTCGCGGAGGGGTTCAACGGCGGGTTCGCTTTCCGGTCCTCCTGCGCGGTGTCCCGCTTGCCGCCGGTCTTGACGCGGGGGATCTGCTGGGTCCGGGGCCCGCGCTGCTTGTCGCGACGCTCCTTCAGCTTCTCCTTGACCTTGTCCCGCGGCGTCTCGTGGGCGCCGGCAGAAGGATCATGCGTGCGCAGTTCCTCCTGCGCCTCCAGCATGTCCTCCAGCAGGCTGCGCAGCTCGGCGCGGACGTAGTCGCGGGTGGCGACCTCGCGCAGCGCGATACGCAGGGACGCAAGTTCCCGGGTCAGGTACTCGGTGTCGGAGAGATTGCGCTCAGCCCGTTGCCGGTCCTGCTGGAGCGAGACCTTGTCCCGGTCGTCCTGGCGGTTCTGCGCGAGCAGCAGCAGGGGAGCGGCGTAGGAGGCCTGGAGGGACAGCATGAGGGTCAGCAGGGTGAAGCCCAGTGCCCGTGAGTCGAACTGCCATTCAACCGGGGCCCACGTGTTCCAGCCCAGCCAGAAGACACAGAACACGGTCATGTAGAGCAGGAACTGCGGGGTGCCCATGAAGCGGGCGAAGCCTTCCGTGGCATGGCCGAAGGCGTCCGGGTCGGGACGGAAGTTGGGCAGGATACGTTGCCGGCCGCTGAGGGGCGTGTCCAGGCCGCCGGAAGTCCTGCTGCCGGGGCGGACGTTGGAGGTCCGGGGTGCGGTGGGATCAGCCAATGCGGCCTCCAAGCTTCCTTATCGGGGCGTCGTCCTCGTGGGCGCGCCAGTCGTCCGGCAACAGGTGATCAAGCACGTCGTCAACAGTCACCGCCCCCACAAGTCGTCCGTCCGAGTTGACCACGGGGAGCGAATTGAGGTTGTAGGTGGCCAATGCCCGGGCCACCTCACTGATATGGGCCTGGTCGGAAACCGGTTCCAGGCTCTTGTCCACGAGGTTTCCCAGCGGCTCGGGCGGCGGGTAGCGCAGCAGCTGCTGGATATGCACGACGCCGAGGAATCGCCCGGTGGGCGTTTCCAGCGGCGGACGGGCAACGAAGATCGAGGACGCCAGCGCGGGGGAGAGTTCCTCCCGGCGGACGTGGGCGAGTGCCTCGGCGACGGTTGCCTCCGGGGGAAGGATCACCGGAACCGGCGTCATGAGGCCGCCGGCGGTGTCCTCGTCGTATTCGAGCAGGCGGCGGACGTCCTCGGCGCCTTCGGGTTCCATCAGCTGCAGGAGTTCCTCGGCCTGCGCGCTGGGAAGTTCGGCGAGGAGGTCGGCGGCGTCGTCGGGATCCATTTCCTCCAGGACGTCGGCGGCGCGGTTGATGTCCAGCGCGGAGAGGATCTCCACCTGATCGCCTTCGGGCATCTCCTGCAGGACATCGGCGAGCCGTTCGTCCTGGAGCTCACTGGCGACCTCGAAGCGGCGTTTGTCGCTCATTTCCTGGAGTGCTTCGGCGAAGTCGGCCGGCTTGAGGTCCTCGTGAGTCGCCACGAACTGGGTGGCGGCCTGGGGCTCGGTCTTGGCGCCCTGCTGGGCATCGGCCCAGTCGATGATCATGGTTTCGTTGCGGCGCAGCCGGCTCAGCGGTGAGAGGGAGTGGCCGCGGCGTACGAAAAGCTTGCTCACGAACCAGTCGCCCGAGCGGTGCTTGTCCATGGCGATGTCCTCGATGGTCGCGTCTCCGCTGCCGTCCGCGAGGGTCACCCGGCGGTCGAACATTTCAGCGACCACAAGGGTTTCCGCACCACGCTGTTCGAAGCGGCGCAGATTGACCAGTCCGGTGCAGATGATCTGGGTCTGGTCGATGGACGTAATCCGGGTCATCGGCACAAACACGCGCTTCTTCCCGGGGACTTCGACGACGATGCCCACCACGTGCGGGGCGCCTCTGGTTCCGCGGGAGAGCACCACGACATCGCGCAGCCGTCCCAGACGGTCGCCCAGTGGGTCAAAGACGTCCAGTCCGAGGAGGCGCGCGACAAACACCCGCGTAAGATTCGTGCTCACTTATACAGGCTACCCAGTCTGCTCTCTTTTAGCTGAATTTCCAGCCGTATACCAGCCGGATGGGTGAGAATGGGCATATGTCAAACATTTTTGGTGCTCCCAGGGCCGGTGCCCCCAATGGCTCGGACGAGGCCCGCGCCGTCCCGCGAGGCGACGTCGTCGGTTCCTACAACTCCTACCTGGATGCCCAGAAGGCGGTGGACTACCTGGCTGACCAGCAGTTCCCCGTGCAGATGGTGTCGATCGTGGGCAACGATCTGAAGATGGTCGAGCGGGTGACCGGCCGCCTGACCTACCCGCGTGTCGCCTTGTCCGGCGCCCTCAGCGGCATGTGGTTCGGCCTTTTCGTCGGCGTCATGCTCTCGTTCTTCTCCACGACCCCCGGGTATTTCTCGATTGTGACGTCGGTGCTGATGGGCGCCGCATTCTTCATGCTGTTTGGCATCGTCACCTACGCCATGCAGCGCGGCAAGCGCGACTTCACCTCAACCAGCCAGGTGGTGGCGACCAACTATGACGTGGTGGTCTCCTTCGAGGCTGCCGGCGAAGCGCGGCGCCTGCTCCACCAGTTGCCCATGACGCCGCATGACGCGTCCGGCTACCGGCAGCAGGAACCCCAGCAGCACAACCCGCAGCAGCCGGGCCCGCAGCAGCCAGGCCACCTGGGCCAGGCACCCCAGCGCCCGGCGGGCTGGAACGATCCCTACGGCCAGAGGACGCCGGAGCCCGGCAGTGAGCCGGCCGGACCGTACCAGGGCGGTCAGCCCCAGCAGGCCGGGACCCCGGGCCACGCCCCGGCGGCCCCCGGCACGGAGGAAGAGCCGGCCCGCCCGGCAGGCCGGGTCTCCGGCGTGACCTACCCCGACCTCCCGGACGGCCGCCCGCAGTACGGGGTCAGGGTCACGGACAGCGACAAGCCCGCGCCGGGCCACGACGGCCAGCAGCACTAACTCGGGGCAGAAGAAGGCTTCAGAAGAAGCCTGCGCGAGGCAAGCCGCGATATAAGCTTCACAAGAAGCTGCAGACGCAGGAAAGGGAGGGTCCCAAGGACCCTCCCTTTCCTGTGCTTCTTCGGCTCGTCTGCCGGACGGACGTTACGGCGTCTGGCCGTCGAATTCCAGGTAGATGCCCGCCATCCAGGACTCGACGTCGTCCACCTTGCGCGGCAACGCAGCGCTGAGGTTGACCGGGCCGTCGGCCGTCATGAGGATGTCATCCTCGATCCGGACACCGATGCCGCGGTATTCCTCGGGGATGCCGATGTCCTCGTTCTTGAAGTACAGGCCGGGTTCGATCGTAAACACCATTCCAGGTGTGAGCACGCCGTCGAGGTACAGATCCCGCTTTGCCTGCGCGCAGTCGTGGACGTCCAGGCCGAGGTGGTGGCTCGTGCCGTGCGGCATCCACCGACGGTGCTGCTGCCCTTCGGTGCTGACGGCTTCCTCTACGGAGACGGGCAGGAGGCCCCATTCGGCGAGCCGCTCCGCCAGTACGGTGGTGGCTGCGGTGTGGATGTCCCGGAATTTGGTGCCGGGCTGGGCGGCCGCGAAGCCGGCGTCGGCGGCGTCGAGCACTGCCTCATAGACCTTGCGCTGGATCTCGGTGAACTTGCCGTTGGCCGGCAAGGTGCGGGTGACGTCGGCCGTGTACAGGGAATCGGCCTCGACGCCGGCGTCCAGGAGCAGCAGTTCACCGGCGGCGATCTTTCCGGTGTTCCGGGTCCAGTGCAGGATGGTGGCGTTGTTGCCGGACGCGGCGATGGTGTCGTAGCCGAGTTCATTGCCGTCCTCGCGGGCCCGGGCGAAGAACGCCCCTTCGACGACCCGTTCGCCGCGGTGGTGGGTCAGCGCCCGCGGGAGTGCCTTGACGACCTCCGTGAAGCCTGCCACGGTGGCGGCCACGGCGGTCTTCATCTGTTCGATTTCCCACTCGTCCTTCAGCAGGCGCAGCTCGGAGAGGGCCTCGCTGAGCTTCTCGTCCAGGGCATCGAGGACGCTCAGGTCAAGGTTGTCAGGATCCTTGGCCGTGTTGTAGCGGGCGGTGTCCACGAGCGCGTCGATGTTCTCGTCTACCTTGCGGACCAGCCGGATGGAGATGCCGCCGATCTCGGGCGCACCGACGTTCTTGGTGATGGCGAGTTCGAGTTCGCTGATGTCCGCGGTGTCCAGCCCGAGCCGGGCCTTGAACTCGGCCAGGGTGGGGCGTGCGCCGATCCAGAACTCCCCGGAGCGGGAGTCGGCGTAGAACTGCTCGGTGTCGCGGCCGGCCAGCGGGCGGAAGTACAGCGTGGCGTGGTGGTTGCCGCCGTCGTCGCCCGTACCCTCGGCCACCGGCTCCAGGATCAGGACCGCATCGGGCTCGTGGTCCACGCCGAGGCCGGTGAGGTGCGCGAAGGCCGAGTGCGGCCGGAAGCGGTAGTCGCAGTCGTTCGAGCGGACCTTAAGCGGGCCGGCAGGGATGACCAGGCGTTCACCTTTGAACTGGCCTGATATGGCGCGGCGCCGGGCTGCTGCGTGGCCGGCGACGGCGTCCCGCTCGGGGAGTTGCTGCGTGGCCGGCGCCCAGTTGCTGGCCATAAAAGCCTTGAAAGCGTCGGAACTGGGCCGCTGCGAGCGGTTGTTGACGCGCTCTTCGAGGGGCTGGGAAGCGGAGACTTGGGTGTTATCTGCATCGTTCACCGTCCAATAGTCTCACCAGCGCCGCGGCTTAGGCCAACGGCGCGCTCCCGCTGCACGGCAACTCCAACGCGCGGGCGAAGGGTATAGACGCGCGGAGCCGGGGCTTTGGACCGGGCCATCTACTAGGCTGGTGAGGTGAGAATTGACCTGCATGCGCACTCGAACGTTTCCGACGGCACCCAGGCGCCGGCCGACGTCGTTGAGTCCGCTGCCGGTGCCGGGCTGGACGTCGTCGCGCTGACCGATCACGACTCGACCGACGGGTGGGCGGAGGCCGCCGTCGCGGCCCGGAAATCGGGGGTCGCCCTGGTCCCGGGCATGGAGATCTCCTGCCGGACCAGGGAAGGCATCAGCGTCCACCTGCTGAGCTACCTGCATGACCCGGCCCACCCCGGACTCCTTGAGGAAATCACCAAGGCCAAGGAGGCTCGGCACACGAGGGCCCAAAAGATGGTCACCCTGCTGGCCGAGGACTACCCGCTGACATGGGACGACGTGATCCACCACGTCGCGCCGGGCGCCACCCTCGGCCGCCCGCACATCGCTGACGCCCTCGTGGCCGCCGGCGTGGTGGAGGACCGTGCCGAGGCCTTCAACTCCATCCTTACCTCACACTCGCGCTACTGGGTCCAGCACTACGCGCCGGATCCGGCGCTCGCCGTCGAACTGGTCCGGGACGCCGGTGGCGTGCCGGTTTTTGCGCACCCCGTCGCGTCCGCCCGCGGACGGATCGTGGGGGAGGGGACGTACCGGGAAATGATCGACGCCGGGCTGGCCGGCCTGGAAATCTACCACCGCGACAATCCCGAAGAGGGCAGGGTGTTCCTGCGCCGCATCGCCGAACGGTACGGCCTGCTGGTCACCGGGTCCTCGGACTACCACGGCGCCGGGAAGCCGAACCTGCTCGGGGAAAACCTGACCTCGCCCGAAGTCTTTGCCCGGATCGAGGAACTGGGCACCGGCTCCGCCGTGGTGCGCTGAGTCCTTCCCGAACCTGATTGCGCTATCACTTGTGGTCGCTCAGAGGCCCGGTTAGCCGCCACAAGTGATGGCGCATCGCGACGAAAGGCGGCTGGGACCGCCGGTCAGGCCCCGGGGTCCGGCGGGAACGCGGTGAACTGCGCTTTGGCGTCCAGTCGTTTGGCCATCACGTCGACGGCCGCCTGATTCTGGTCCACGCACACGAACCTGCGCTCCAGCTTCGCAGCCACGGCGCCGAGCGTGCCGGAACCGGCGAAGAAGTCCAGGCACCAGTCGCCCGGCCGGCTTGAGGCCGCGACCACGCGCCGGATGAGGCCTTCCGGCTTCTGCGTCGGGTAGCCGGTCTTTTCCTTGCCCGTGGGCGAGACGATCGTGTGCCACCACACGTCTGTGGGGAGCTTGCCGAGCTCGCGTTTGGCGGGGGTGACGAGACCGGGCGCCATGTACGGCTCACGGTCCACCTCGGCGCTGTCGAAATGGTACTTCGCCGGGTTCTTGACGTAGACAAGGATGTTGTCGTGCTTGGTGGGCCAGCGGTACTTGGCGCGTGCACCGTAGTCGTACGCCCAGATGATCTCGTTGAGGAAGCATTCGCGGCCGAAGATCGCGTCCAGCATGACCTTCGCGTAGTGCACCTCGCGGTAGTCCAGGTGCAGGTACAAGGTGCCGTCGTCGGCCAGGAGCCGCCAGGCCTCCACGAGCCGGGGCTCGAGGAAAGACCAGTAGTCGCTGAAGGCGTCGTCGTAGCTGTGCAGCGCGCCCTTGATGGTGTCGTAGGACCGGCCCTTGAACCCGACGCGGTCACCCTCGCCGTCGGCGTTGAGGACCATCCGGGTTTCCTGGCGCCGCTGCACCCGGCCGGTGTTGAAGGGCGGGTCCACGTAAATCAGAGTGAAGGCGCCGTCCGGCAGCGTGGGGAGGTATTCCGCGTTGTCCGCGTGAACCACCAGGTTGCTGCCGTCCGGCGCCCAGACGGTGTCAGTCATGGAGGGGATTAGGCCTCGGCGCCGCTCGGCTGTGCGTCGCCGCCGGCCACTACTTCACCGTTGCGGCGGCGCGTACGGGTGCGGCGACGCGCACGGGTTGCACGGTCCACCTCGGTCGGGGCCTTCGCCGGCGCGGCGCCGGCAGCAGCCTCGGGGCCCTGTCCGCCGGCAGTGGAAACGGCAGCGGCTTCGGCGTCGGCGGGACGACGGCGGCGGTCGCCGGAGCGTCCGCCTGCCTCGGCGCCGCTGCGGCGCGTGTCCCGGCTGCCGGTGCGGCTGCCTTCACGGGCGCCATCACGGCTGGCGGTGCGGTTGCCTTCGCGGGCGCCGGTGCGGTTGCCCTCACGGGTGCCGTCCCTTCCGCTGTCCTTTGCGCTGCTGCGGGTGTTCTTCTTGCCGGTCTCGCCGAGGTCCTCGAGAACCTCCGCGTCGACGCCGGCCAGCACGCGCTTGTCGCGGGGCAGGCGGCCCTTGGTGCCCTCCGGGATGTCGAGTTCCTCGAACAGGTGCGGCGAGGAGGAGTAAGTTTCCACGGGTTCGGGGAAGTTCAGGCCCAGGGCCTTGTTGATGAGCCCCCAGCGCGGCATGTCATCCCAGTCGACAAAGGTCACAGCGGTGCCCTTGTTGCCGGCGCGGCCGGTGCGGCCGACGCGGTGCAGGTAGATCTTCTCGTCCTCGACGCACTGGTAGTTGATCACGTGCGTGACGTCGTCGACGTCGATGCCGCGGGCGGCGACGTCGGTGGCCACGAGGACGTCCACCTTGTTGTTACGGAAGGCGCGCAGCGCCTGTTCGCGGGCGCCCTGGCCGAGGTCGCCGTGGATCGCGGCAGCCGCGAAACCGCGGTCCACGAGTTCCTCGGCCACCTTGGCAGCGGTGCGCTTGGTCTTGGTGAAGATGATGGTGCGGCCGCGTCCGCGGGCCTGCAGGATCCGGGCAACAACTTCGACCTTGTCCATGCTGTGGGCACGGTAGATCAGCTGGCGGATGTCGCGCTTGGTGAGGCCTTCGTCGTCCGGGTCCGCGGCGCGGATGTGGGTCGGCTGGGTCATGTAGCGCCGGGCCATGGCGATGACAGGGCCGGGCATCGTGGCCGAGAACAGGAGCGTCTGGCGGACCGCGGGGGTACCGGCGATCAGGGTTTCGACGTCCGGCAGGAACCCGAGGTCCAGCATTTCGTCGGCCTCGTCGAGGATGACGATCTTGACGTTCTTCAGGCTGAGGTGTTTCTGCTTGTAGAGGTCGATCAGGCGGCCGGGGGTGCCGACGACGATCTCGACGCCCTTCTGCAGGGCATCGACCTGCGGCTCGTAGGCGCGGCCGCCGTAAATGGTGGCGATACGGGCGTTGCGCTTCTTGGCCGCGTTCTCAAGGTCCTTGGCGACCTGGACGGCGAGTTCGCGGGTGGGCACGATCACCAGGGCCTGCGGGGCGCCGGGCACGGCCAGCTTGTCGAAGCCGGCGTCGTCGCGGCCAACGACGCGCTGCAGCGCCGGGATGCCGAAGCCGAGGGTTTTGCCCGTGCCGGTCTTGGCCTGGCCGATGATGTCATGCCCGGCCAGGGCGACCGGCAGCGTCATTGCCTGGATCGGGAAGGGGTGGGTGATGCCGGCGTCGGCCAAGGACTCGACAATGTCCGCGCGGACGTTGTAATCGGCGAACGTCTTTTCGGCAATCTCGTGCGGCTTTTCGTCCGAAATGATGGTTTCTTCGGGCTCGATGGTCTCCGTGCCCGACTCATCGGTCAGAAGCTGGTGCGTGTGCAATTCACTCACAGGTGAGTTTCCTTATTCATTTTGGGCTGCGCTGCTTGCTCAACGGGGCCGGCCGTGGCCGTTCCGGAGCACGCTCAGGCGCGCAAGCAAATCCAGTGGAAGCCGATCGCGGGCTATCTAAATGCTGGCACTGGGGACCAGCGGGTGTATCTCAAGATCGCGTAGGGGCGGGCTTGTTGAATTCGAAAATCATGGAAATCAACGACCGGGCATCCATATCTACCTCTCCAGTCTAGCTGTACGAGGCCCGGATCCTCGACTGGAGCCGCGATCGCGCCGTGGAGTGGACCGGGGCGGCGGTCCGTCAGCCGACCAGCTCCAGCCGGATTTCGCGTGTGGCGATGTCCGAGGACACCACCCGGACCCGGACCTGGGTGCCCGGTTCGAGCTCGCCGGGGCACCGTGCAGTCACCGCGGGCTCGGCGATCTGCACGATTCCGGACGGCCCGTTCCCGTTGCCGTTGGACTTGCCGCCGTTCCCGTTGCTGGTGCCGCTGACGCTGGCGCTTTTTGCCGGTTTCGAGCCGGAGATCACGACGGCGTCGAACTCCTGGCCGACGTGGTTGACGAGCAGCGCTGCTTCCACGGTGTCCAGTGCGAGCCGCTCCAGTCGTGCGGCCAGCTGGTCCGAAGTGGCCATGATGGCGGGGAGGGACGGCAGGGCTTCCCGGGCCCAGGACGGAACCTCGGTGCCGTTGCTCAGGGCCTCGCAGATCACCAGCACGAAGCGGTCGATCAGCCGCCGCAGCGGCGCGGTGGAGTGGGCGTAGGCCGCGCCGATGGCGGACTGCACGGCGGCCTGCGGCACTGTACCGTCGAAGGGCGTGTAGCCGGCCCCGCGGAAGAGCATGCCGGCCGAGTGCACAATGGCCAGCTGCCGGGGATCCGTGGGGTCGAGGGTCCGCAGGTACTCGCCGTAGGGCGTTTCGCCGTCCCAGGGCTTGCCGAGAGCGTGGGTCTGGCGGTGGAAGTGCCGCAGCGACGCCTCGTCCGGGGCTGGCATGGTGCGCAGGATGCCGACCTTGCCCCGAAGCATCAGCCCGGCCGCCGCCATCCCGGTCATGAGGGAAATCTGGGCGTTCCAGTCCTCCACCGGAAGCGGCGGGGCCGCCACGATCCGGTAGCCGCCGTCGCGCAGTTGCTGGATCTCCTGTTCCGGCATGTTCAGGCTCGCGCCGCCGCGGAGGCGTTCCAGCTCCACGCGCTTGATGCCCACTTCCTTCAGCAGCTGCAGCATGGGCGTTGCGGTGCCGGCGTCGAGCTCCGCCTGGACACCCTTGTAGCTGAGCTTCGCGCGGCTGCGGACCTGGGCCCGGCGCACCAGCACCGAGGTCACCTCCGCCGCGCCGTCGAGTTCGAACTCCCAGACAAATGCCGCGCACAGCTGCCCGGCGAGCAGGCTACCGGCAGCCTCGCTGATGACCTCCGGATGCAGCGGGATCCGCCCGTCCGGGGTGTAGAAGGTCTGGCCGCGGCGGCGGGTCTCGGCGTCGAGCGCCCCTCCCGGAGCGACGAAGGACGGGACATCGGCGATGGCGTAAAGCACGTTGTAGCCCTCGCCGTTGCGCTCGATGAACAGCGCCTGGTCGAGGTCGGTGGAGGACGCCGGATCGATCGTCACGAACTCGACATGGGTGAAGTCCAGGTCCGGCAGCTTGTGCTCGGCCACCGCCGCCTGCGCGTCACGCAGCACGTCCTCGGGGAACGGACCGGGCAGTTCCAGCGTGGTGCGCAACGCCTTGAGAGCCCCGGCAAGCTGGTTCTGCTGCTCGTGGATACTCGGGGTCAGGCGATGATGGGACACGAAAATCAGGTTAGCCCGATTTCCGCTATTAGTCTTGGATTATGAGCCCAACCCCGGACGATCCTGCCCGCTACAACAGCTTCCTCACGGATCTGCTGGGAGTGATGGCGTACGGCGAGCTTTCGGCCTTCGAGCGGCTGTCCTCGGACGCCCGCTATTCACCCACGCTGCATGACCGTGCGGTGCTGGGCAGGATCGCGGTGGTCGAGTTCCAGCACTACGAACTCGTCCGGGCCAGGCTCGAGGCCATGGGCCTGGACACGGAGGCCGCCATGCTGCCGTTCCAGCCGTCCGTGGACCACTTCCATGAGCGCACGCGCCCGGCGGACTGGTACGAATCCCTCATGAAGGCCTACGTGATCGACACCGTCTCCGCGGACTTCTACCGTGCCGTCGCCCGGCATGTCGACGCCGCGACGGGGGAACTGATCGAGCAGATCCAGTCCGCCGAGGAGGCCACGGCCGTGCTGCAGGAGCGGCTCAAGGCGGCCCTGGCCGATGACCCGCGGCTGGCGTCGCGCCTGGCGCTGTGGGCCAGGCGCCTGCTGGGCGAGGCACTGACCCAGGCCCAGCGGGTCAGTCTCGAACACGCTTTCCTCGGCGGGCTCTCAGGCTTGGACGAGGCCGGCGCCAGGGAACTGGTCAGGGCTCTGACGGCTGAACTCGCCACAAACCACTCGCGCCGGATGGCCGCGCTGGGACTCGCGGGGTAGCACCGCCTCCGGGCGGAAATCCGAACGATCCTGTTCAGGAATCGGCAGCGTCCAGCGCCGCCAGCAGTGCGCCGGCTGCGTGGGCCGGATCATCGGCGTCGGTGATTGCCCTGACCACGACGATCCGGCGGGCACCGGCGTCGACGACCTGCTCAACATTGCCGAGGTCGATGCCGCCGATCGCGAACCACGGCAACAGGCTTTCGACCCGGCCGTCGACCTTGCCGGTTCCCTCCCCATCCGCCCGGCCGGTCGCCTGGGCGGCGTAACGCACCAGGTCGAGGCCGACGGCGGCGCGTCCAGGTTTGGTGGGAGTGGCCCACACGGGTCCCACGCAGAAGTAGTCGAGTCCTTTGCGGCCGGGGGAGGATGCAATGGCGGCGTCCACCTGCTCCGGACTGTGGGTGGACAATCCGACCACGGTGTTCTTGCCGAGGAGGCCGCGGGCGGCGTCGAGCGAAATATCCTTCTGCCCGATGTGGAACACCGGAGACCCGGACAAGGAGGCGATGTCCGCCCGGTCATTGACGGCCCAGAGCCGTCCGTGCCGCTGCGCTGCGGCGTGCAGGACCTCCAGGAGTTCCAGTTCCTCGGCCGCCTCAAGCGACTTGTCGCGCAACTGGATGATGTCCACCCCGCCGGCGAATGCGGCGTCCACAAAGTCCTCGAAGTCGCCGCGGTCCTGCCGGGCGTCGGTGCACAAGTAGAGGCGGGCGGTGGTGTGGAGGGAGTCCTGGCTCATGACACCAGCCTAGTTCCTCTAAACTGGGCGCATACCGCGGGAGCCCGCAGCAGCCACGTCATCGCTGCACGGCTGAGAGGGCGTCAGAGCCGACCGCTTGACCTGATCCGGCTAGTACCGGCGTAGGGAAGGAATTTTTTATGGATGCAAAAGCCAGCCGTGAAGCCGAAGCCGCAGATGACGCCGCTTCCCGGGTTTGTGACACGGACCCCGGTTTCGCAGAGGACCTCACCGTTGACGTTGCGGTGATCGGCGGCGGGGTGATCGGCCACGGCATCGCGTTCGAGGCCAGCCGTGCGGGCCGGTCCGTGGTGGTGATCGATGACGCGCCCGGCAGCGGGGCCAGTTGGGCCGCCGCCGGAATGCTGGCCCCCGTCAGCGAACTGCACTACCAGGAAGAACAGCTCCTGGAACTGATGCTTGAGTCCTCCCGGCTGTGGCCCGCCTTCGTGGCCGGGATCGATGCCGGTCCGGGGATCGACAGCCGGGCCGGTGCCGCCGCCGGACCGGGATCCCGGGCAGCGTCCGGTACCGGTTACCTGACGACGCCGACCCTCGCAGTCGGTGCCGATGCGGCGGACCGGCGCGCGCTCGCGGACCTGAGGGAAGTCCAGCAGGCCTCCGGCCTCACCGTGGAGCCCCTGACCGTGCGTGAGGCCCGTGGTCGGGAGCCTTTGCTCAGCCCCGGCATCTCGTGCGCTTTCGATATCCCGGCCGACCACCAAGTGGACCCCCGCATGCTGATTGCCCGGCTCACCAGCCTGCTCGGCGCGGAGGGCCGCTGCCGTTTCGTCCGTCGGCGCGCGGTGGGGCTGCTGTGGGAGGACGGACGCGTCGCCGGTGTCCGGCTCGCGGGCGGCGGTTCCGTGCGGGCCGCCGAAACCGTGGTCGCCAACGGGCTCGGCGCCGCCAACCTTGACGGGCTGCCCGCCGGACTGCAACTCCCGCTGCGGCCGGTCTACGGCGACATCCTTCGGCTCCGCGTGCCCGCGCATCTGCAACCACTGCTTACGGCCACCGTGCGTGGCATGGTGCGCGGGGTGCCGGTGTACATCGTCCCGCGGCAGGACGGCACTGTGGTGATCGGCGCCACCCAGCGCGAAGACGGCCCGTCGGATCCGCATGCTGTTTCCGCCGGCGGCGTCTACCAGCTGCTCCGTGACGCCCAGCAGCTGGTGCCCGCTGTAGCCGAGCTGGAACTGCTCGAAGCCACGGCGCGCGCCCGCCCCGGCACACCGGACAACGCCCCGATGCTGGGGCGGGTCTCGCGCCCGCAAGGCGGGGACGTCCCGGGCCTCATCATCGCCACGGGATTCTTCCGGCACGGCGTCCTGCTGACCCCGGCAGCCGCCGTCGTCTGTCGTCAACTCATGGACGGTACGCCGGACCCGCGCTGGGCCGGGTTCCGCCCCGACCGTTTCTCCCGCACCCCGGATGCGTCCGGGGACAGCCCCAACAAGGAAGCAGCATGAACATCAGACTCAACGGAACGGAGCAGAGCGTCGCCGACGGCGCCTCCGTCAGCACACTCGTCAGCCAGCTCACGGGCCGGAGCATCGGCCCCGACGGCCGGGCTGCCGACGGGCAGAAGCTCGGTGTCGCGGTGGCCCGCAACTCTGAAGTGGTGCCCCGCAGCCAGTGGCACGCCACCGCGCTCGCCGACGGCGACGACGTCGAACTTGTTACGGCAGTCCAGGGAGGATGACCAGCATGAACGAAACGACTCTTGCAGGATCGCCGGCCCTGCCGGCTGCCGGGGCCCTCGCCGATCCGTTCGTGGTGGACGGCGTGACGCTCGGATCCCGGCTCATCATGGGCACCGGCGGTGCGCCGAGCCTGGACGGGCTGGGCGCAGCGCTTTTGGCCTCCGGGACGGAACTCACCACCGTGGCGATGCGCCGCTATTCACCGGCGGAAACGGGATCGCTGTTCCAGCTGCTCGTGGACCACAACATCCGCGTACTGCCGAACACTGCCGGTTGCTTCACCGCCAAGGACGCCGTACTCACGGCCGAACTGGCCCGCGAGGCGCTGGAGACGGACTGGGTCAAGCTCGAAGTCATTGCCGACGAGCACACCCTGCTGCCGGACGCAGTCGAACTCGTGGACGCAACTGAGCAGCTCGTGGCCCGCGGCTTCAAGGTCTTCGCCTACACCAACGATGACCCCGTGCTGGCCCTGCGGCTCGAAAACCTCGGGGCGACGGCGGTGATGCCGCTGGGCGCCCCGATCGGCACCGGCCTGGGCATCCTGAACCCCCACAACATCGAACTGATCGTCTCGCGGGCGTCCGTGCCCGTGGTGCTCGACGCCGGAATCGGCACGGCCTCGGACGCGGCCCTGGCGATGGAACTTGGCTGCGACGCTGTGCTGCTGGCCACGGCCGTGACCCGTGCCCAGAATCCCGCGCTCATGGGGGAGGCCTTTAAGCATGCCGTCATCGCCGGCAGGCTGGCGAAAGCGGCCGGCAGGATCCCGCGGCGCGAGCACGCGCTGGCGTCGTCGGCGATGGAAGGCCGGGCCGAGTTCCTGTAACGCCCGCGTTCCTCTTTCGGTCGCTGGCGCGGCCGGCTGTCGGGGTCCAGTGCTGTCCGTCGCCGGGCCCCGGCCATCCCTGTCCCTGTTCGCCTACGACGATGCTCCTACGGTCGTCAATTCCCGTGCGGGGTGTAAGGTGACGTCGTGCTCGCGATCAAGCTGACGGTGCAGATAGGTTGGATCTGCCTCGCGATCGTGAGCTTGGCCATCCTCGTGTTTGGTGTCGTGGTCGCGGTCGTTCCGATGGGTGGGGACGCTGCCTTGTATCGTGCGGACGGTCTCGCCTCGACCGGACTCGGCCTTTTCGGGGCGTTGATCGGGCTCGTGCTCCCTGTACGCATCTTCTTCCCACCGCGTCGCAGCCCAGCAGGCTCCTGAGTTCTGCCCTTGCGAGGGACTCCCGGCGCTGTGGCGGGTCAGACCGTTGGAACCCCACCCGCTGCCCAGCCGGACTTAAGCTTCATCCCCGCGCGCGGGCCCCCGACGCCGACGTCGCCTCAACGCAACATGGCCACGCACCCTAATGGGCACGTGGTCACGTTTGCGCGGGGGAACCGGCTGTGCCGGCCTAACGAGAACGGACACGGCCGGACTCGCCCGAGAGCGGGCCCCGTCCTGCTCGCTGCCGGCGAGGACCCGCTAAAGCTTCAGGATGGCGGTGAGACGCTCGGTGTCGTGCCGGGTCCGGGTCCTGCCGAGGTACACCACGGCCGCGACGGAGGCTGCGGCACCCAGGATCAGCGGCAGGATCCACGGAATCCAGGTCAGGCCCGGCTGGTAGCCGAACCCGGCCGCCATGAAGATGATCCAGCTCAGCATGCCAACGAAGGCAGCCACTCCGGCCGGCACGCTGATGCCGTACTTCGTGTGCCGCTTGTCGTTGGCCCACACAACAAAGCCCACAGCAACGGTGACCATGGCGACCACAATCAGGGAAAGCATTCAGGACCCCTCGGGCTAAGAAAACGACAGTGCAGAAACCGCAGTGAAGAACAGTGCTAGAGGGCTCCGAAACCGACGCGGCGGGCCTCTTCTGCGCCGATTTCCACGTAACCCAGCACATTGGCGGGGACGATGACGAGGCGGCCCTTGTCGTCCGTCAGCCGAAGCTCGCTGCCCTTGGCGATCGCGTCGCCCACCACCTTGGCGACGGCGTCGGCGTCTTGGGCCGATTCGAGCACAATTTCGCGGCCGATGTTCTGAATACCAATCTTTACTTCCACAGGGGGGCCTCCCAGCCAGTCAAAGTCGAATAAATGTCTAAGGTCAATCTCTAGTTGTAGTCTAGGTCTCTTTGGGGAAGCGGGAGATTCCGCGCCAAGCTAAACGGTAGATGAGGTCGCTCGCCACATCGAGGTCCAGGTCCCCGTCGGTTTCCAGCCAGTACCGGGCACTCACGTGTGCCATTCCGGCGAGTCCGCGGCCCAGGAGCTGGGCCTCGAGTTCCGGCAGCTTGGTGTCCTCCGCGATCACGCGCGCGACGGCGTCGGCAAAAGTTTTGTTGAACGTTTCCAACCGTGCGCTGACGTCGGGATCGTTGATCAGGTCCGATTCGAAGACGAGCCGGTGTGCCTGGTCGTCGTTGGCAATGAATCGGAAGTAGGCGCGCATGACCGCCTGGACGCGCTCGTCGTTGTCGCTGGTGGAATTCAGGGCGCCCAGCAGGAGCTCGATCAGCTTGCTGAGATGGCTGTCCAGCAGGGCCAGATAGAGGTCCCGCTTGGACGGGAAGTGCTGGTACAGGACAGGCTTGCTGACATGGGCGGTCTCGGCGATCTCATCCATGGCGGCACCGTGGTAGCCGTTCGCCACGAAGACTTCCTGCGCAGCCGCCAAGAGCTGCGCCCGGCGTTCGTCGCGGGGGAGACGTGCCGAGCGCTGTCCGCTGCGCGTCTGCCCGGCCGGCGGCTTGCCGGTCTCGTCCCGCTCCACCGGTGCCTGATGAACCACTGTCGGCCTTCTTTCCCTCTTCACCCAATAACGCGCAAGTACACTCAGCAGCATTGCACTGAACTACATTGCACTGAACTACACTTTACGCGCGGGTAATATGACCTGGTGGTATCTTCGGGCATAGATTGAAGTATGGCCTCCAAGTTCACCGCCCCCGCAACCCTACAGACGCAGCAGGATACGCGGCCCGGACCGCTGGTTGACCCGGCAACGGATCTCAGCCCGGACGAGGTGGAACGCTACTCGCGGCACCTGATCATTCCGGAAATCGGCGCAATCGGGCAGCGCCGGCTCAAGAACGCGAAAGTCCTGGTGATTGGGGCCGGCGGCCTCGGTTCTCCGGCCCTCCTCTACCTCGCCGCCGCCGGGGTCGGCACCCTCGGCATTGTCGATGACGACGACGTCGACCTCAGCAACCTCCAGCGGCAGATCATCCACGGCATCGCGGACGTGGGCCGGCCCAAGATCGAGTCCGCCCGTGACGCCATAGCGGCCCTGAACCCGCTCGTGGACGTCCGGCTCCACAACGTCCGCCTCGACGCATCCAACGCCCTGGAGCTCTTCGCCGGCTACGACCTCATCCTCGACGGCGCGGACAACTTCGCCACCCGCTACCTCGTCAACGATGCCGCCGCCATTCTCGGCAAGCCCTACGTCTGGGGATCGATCTTCCGCTTCGACGGCCAGGTCAGCGTCTTTTGGGAACAACACGGGCCCACCTACCGGGACCTCTACCCGGAGGCGCCGCCGGCCGGTTCAGTGCCGTCCTGCGGGGAGGGCGGCGTATTCGGCATGCTGTGCGCCGCCGTCGGATCGCTCATGGTGACCGAGGCCGTCAAGCTGATCACCGGCGTCGGGCGGTCCCTGCTGGGCCGGCTGGCGCTCTATGACGCGCTGGGCGGCACCTGGCGCGAGATCAAGGTGGCCCGGGACCCCGAAGCCGAGCGCATCACGGAACTCACCGATTACGAGGCGTTCTGCGGGATCGCCCCCACGGCGGATGCGGGCACCGAACACACCGTGACGGCGACCCAGCTCGCCACGATGCTGGCCTCGCGCAATGCCGGCCTCAAGGACTTCCACCTGGTGGACGTGCGGGAGAGCGGGGAGTACGAGATCGTCCGCATCGAGGGCTCGGTGCTGATCCCGCAGGGCCGCATCCTGGCCGGCGAAGCGTGGCAGGACCTGCCCCAGGACGCGGAAATCGTCTTCCACTGCAAGGCCGGAACACGTTCCGCGGCCGTCCTGGCCGCGGCCCGCGCGGCCGGGTACGAGCGCGTCAGCCACCTCGAAGGCGGCATCCTCGCCTGGGTGCGCGACGTGGAACCCGGGAAACCGGTGTACTGAGGACTTCCGGCCCCCAGGTGTCGCGGCCTTCGGGCCGTCCATCCACGGCACCTGAAAACAACTACCTGTCGAAGGCACCTGCAGCGAAAGGCTTGGTCATGAGCGAGGAAAACACCCTGACGCCCCAGCAGAAGATTGGCTCCGGCTTCGGCCGGGATTCGACGGCGGCCGAGGTCGTTGCCGGCATCGACCTGACCGGGAAGACCGCGATGGTCACGGGCGGCTACTCCGGGCTCGGCCTGGAGACCGTGCGGGCTCTGGCGTCGGCCGGCGCCACCGTTGTGGTGCCGGCCCGACGACCGGAGCACGCCCGCGACGTCCTCGCTGCGGCCGGGCTGACGCCGGGAACCCGCGGAGGCGATGTCAGCGTGGCCGAGCTGGACCTTGCGGACCAGGCCAGCGTGAAGGAGTTCGCCGCCGGCTTCCTGGCCGGCGCGGAACCCGGCACCCGGCGCAGCCTGGACATCCTCATCAACAACGCGGCCATCATGGCAAGTCCGGAGCACCGGGTGGGGCCCGGCTGGGAGTCCCAGTTCGCCACAAACCACTTGGGTCACTATGCCCTCACCAACCTGCTGTGGCCCGCGCTCACCGCGGCGGAGGGTGCCCGCGTGGTCTCGCTGTCCTCCACCGGGCACAAGCTCTCGGGGATCCGTTTCGATGACATCAACTTCGACGCCGGCTACGACAAATGGCGGGCCTACGGCCAGGCCAAGACGGCCAACGCGCTCTTCGCCGTCCAGCTCGACGCCCTGGGTCGGGACTTTGGCGTGCGGGCCTTCGCCGTGCATCCCGGCGGCATCATGACGGAGCTGCAGCGGCACCTGCCGCGCGAGGAAATGATCGCCGCGGGCTGGATGGATGAGAACGGCACCGTCGACGCCCGGTTCAAGACCCCGGCGCAAGGTGCGGCCACCTCGGTCTGGGCCGCAACGTCACCGGGCCTGGAAGGCATGGGCGGCGTCTACTGCGAGGACTGCGACATTGCCGAACCCACGGTGCCGGGATCGCCAGAGGCGAGGATCAGGGGCGTGGATGCCCATGCCGTGGACCGGGAGGCTGCCGCACAGCTGTGGCAGGTGTCGGCCGACATGACCGGAATTAACGCGTTCGCCGGGTAAGCCGCCCAAGGGATGTGAGCCTGGTGGCGCTGCCGGAAGCAACTGGCCCAACTGGGTAACTAGCCAATGGGCAACAACGAGCGTCGCCATCACGAGCTAGCACCGCGGGGCAGCAGCCGCGGGGCAGGAGTTAGGGCCGAGGGCAGTTACGCGGTTTCGCGGATGTCGCCGGCGGCGGGGCCGTGCTCCGCGTGGCTGTGCTCCACAGGGCAGTCGGCCTCGGAGGCTGCAGGACCCGGGACCGTCGCAGCGGTCGTCGCGGGGGAGGGGTCCACCGTAATGCCGTACAGCGCTTCAAGACCGGCAACGTAGGCGTCCTGCTGTCCGTTGGCGGCGAGTTCGCGGGCCCGGACGGTGGGGACATGCAGTAATTGCTTCACCATGCGGCGCAGGGCGAATTCGACTTCCTCGGCGGCGGCGGTGCAGCCGTGCCGGGCGCGGACCTTTTCCATTTCCGCATCCAGGACGTTCATCGTGTGGCGGCGCAACGCGACGATCGCCGAGTCAACGGAGCGTGCCTCGCGCTCCTGCTCGAAGGCGCTGGCCGCACCGGACACAATGCTGCTGGCCTGGGCGAGCGACTCGGCCTGTTCCTGGGGCGCGGCGAGCCGGACGGATTCCAGTGTGAGGAGTTCGACGCCGTCGAGCTCGCCGACCGCGGGGTCGAAGTCGTGCGTCAGGGCGAGGTCGATCGCAATGAGCGGCTGGGCCGCGCCCGACCGGATCCGGGCGAGGTCGTCCGCTTCGACTCGGCTGTCCGAGCCGCTGCAGCCGATCATGACATCGGCAGCGGCGACGGCGGTCGGAAGGGTGTCCTCATCCAGGGCGGTGCCGCCCCGGGTGGCGACGAAACCGGGCGCACGGCCGGAGGAGGAGTAGACCGAGACATCGGTGCAGCCGCGTTCGCGCAACAGTGACATGGTGGCCCCGGCGTAGGCGCCGGTCCCGAAGACGACGGCCTTCTTGGCGGACCAGTCCGGGTCTTCCGACAGGTCGGTGGCAAGGTCCAGTGCTACGGAGACGATGGAGAGGCCGCGGGAACCAAGCGCCGTCTGGGCGCCGACGTCCTTGGCGGTCTTGGACGCCGCCTGGAAGAGCCGCACCAGGCCGGAGCTGGCCGTGCCTTCATGCTGGGCCGTGATCAACGCGCGGCGGACCTGGCCGGCGATTTCGCGTTCGCCCACCACGGCGGAGTCCAGTCCGGAGCTCACCGCGAAGAGGTGCTGGCTGACCTCGGCACCCGTGCGGGTGCTGAAGGCGCGGGAGACCAGCTGATCGTTGAGTCCGCTGGCTCCGCTGATCTGGGAGATAAGGGCAGCCCGGGCCGCGTCGACGGCGTCCGGATGCGGGGCTTCCCCATAGATTTCGAAGCGGTTGCAGGTGGCAAGGACAACGGCACCCGCTACGGCCGGAGATCCGGCGAGGGCGGATGTGGCAAGCCCGGAAGCGCCGGTGCTCAACTGAGCAACGGTTTCGAGGTCGATGTCGGCGTGTGTAGCCACCAATGAGAAAAGAACCACAGCAGGACCATCATAGCTTTTTCGCGCCTGTGTAGAACAACTATCCCGGCGTGGGGTCCGGCACCCAGGGCTGTGATCCCCGCCACGGCGGGGCACTCGTGGCCAGTGTGACAGCCCGCGTGACAGGCTGTCGTTATCTTTTGGGCGCAAATTTGGGCACAATCGAAGTCATGACTCCAAGCGCTGCGGCACATGCCGGCACGACAAAATTCAGTACGTCCGATCATGGAACATCCGCCGATGGGGCAGTAAACGCCGCCGCCGCAGTAGAAGGCTCAGTGGCCGGCGCCGGCGGCCTCGACGCCGGACACCCGCTGATGGACGGCCGCACCGCGGACTCACCGCTGATCACCGCCTACCGCGGCGGCAAGCCTTCCCGCCGTCCCGTCTGGTTCATGCGTCAGGCGGGCCGCTCGCTGCCCGAATACCTCAAGGTCCGCGAGGGCGTCGCCATGCTGGACTCGTGCCTGCGCCCGGAACTGGCTTCCGAGATCACCCTGCAGCCGGTCCGCCGTCACGACGTCGATGCCGCCATTTTTTTCTCCGACATCGTCATTCCGCTCAAGCTGGCCGGCGTCGGCGTGGACATCGTGCCCGGCGTCGGCCCCGTCCTGGACGTGCCGGTGCGCACGGCGGCGGACGTCGCCGCCCTGCCGCAACTGACGTGGGAGGCCCTGGAACCCATTCGTGAAGCCGTCCGGCTGACCGTGGCCGAGCTCGGCAGCACTCCGCTGATCGGCTTCGCCGGCGCGCCCTTCACGCTCGCCGCGTACATGGTGGAAGGCAAGCCTTCCCGCGACCACCTCGGCCCGCGCACCATGATGCACGCCGACCCGGAAACCTGGACGGCATTGGCCAACTGGGCCGCCGACGCCTCCGGCATGTTCCTTCGGGCGCAGTTGGAAGCCGGAGCCTCCGCCGCGCAGCTCTTCGACTCCTGGGCTGGTTCGCTGGGGTTGGCCGACTACCAGCGCTACGTTGCCCCGGCGTCGTCCCGGGCCCTGGACCACGTCCGGGACCTCGGCGCACCCCTCATCCACTTCGGCACCGGCACCTCGGAACTGCTCGTCGCCATGCGCGACGTCGGCGTCGACGTCGTGGGGGTCGACTACCGGCTGCCGCTGGACGAGGCCAACCGCCGCCTCGGCGGGACCGTTCCGCTGCAGGGCAACATCGATCCCGCACTCCTCTCCGCACCCTGGGAGATCCTGGAAGCGCACGTCCGCGAGGTGATCGCAGCCGGTTCCGCAGCGCCCGGCCACGTGTTGAATCTTGGCCACGGCGTGCCTCCGGAGACGGATCCCGAGGTGCTGACGCGCGTCGTCGAACTCATCCACTCCATTTCACCGGAGTAGGAACATGGACGCAGGCGCCGCCGTAACGTCCGCGGCGGGTACCGCCGCAGAGGGCACCTCCCGGGACGGGACCGCCGTCGTGGTCGGGGGAGGGATCTCCGGCCTGCTTGCGGCTAGGGAATTCGCCCGGGCGGGCCTCCGCACCACAGTCCTGGAAGCCAGCGACGCCTGGGGTGGCTGCGTCGGCAGCCACGCTGTGGCGGGGCTGACCCTGGACAGCGGCGCGGAGTCCTTCGCCACCCGAACGGCCGCGGTGGCCGATCTCGCCGCCGAGCTTGGGATTGCCGGCGACATCGTCGCACCGAACCCCGGCGGTGCCTGGGTGCAACTGCCCGACGGCCCGCGGGAACTGCCCAAAACCGGGGTGCTGGGCATCCCGGCCAGCCCATGGGACCCCGAAGTCCGCCGGTCCCTGGGCCTGCTGGGCTCCCTCCGCGCCTCCATGGATGCCGTGCTGCCGGCCTCGCTTGGTACCGCCGACGAGCCCACCAGTGTGTCAGCACTGGTCCGCGCGCGAATGGGCAGGCGCGTGCTGGACAGGCTCGTTGCGCCGGTGGTCGGCGGCGTCCACTCGGCCGATCCCTCCGTGCTCGACGTCGACATGGTGGCCCCCGGGCTGCGGGCCGGCATCCGCCGGCACGGTTCCCTCGCTGCCGCCGTCGCGGCCCAACGCAGGGGTGGAGCCGACTCGAGCACCGGCGCAGCCGCACCGGGGACGGGCAGCCCCGCCGGGCTCCAGAAAGCCGGCTCCGCCGTCGCCGGCCTGCGCGGCGGGATGCACACCCTGGTGACCGCCCTGCTGGCCGACCTGCGCCGGCGCGGCGTCATCCTGCTCAGCGCCACTCCGGCCCGGTCCGTTCAGCGCACAGCCGGCGGCTGGCGGGTCACCACGGACCAGACCACGTTCGACGCCGGGTTGCTCGTGGTTGCGGTCGAAGGACCCGCCGCCGCGGGGCTGCTTGAAGAATCCCTGCCGGAGCTTGCGGGCCTCCGCCCCGATGCCGGACCCGATGTCAGCCTGGTCACCCTCGTGGTGGATCTCCCGGCGCTCGACGCTGCACCGCGCGGTACGGGCGTGCTGGTGGCCCCGCAGAGCCCCGGGATACAGGCCAAGGCATTGACGCACGGCACCGCCAAATGGTCCTGGCTGGCGGACCGGACCGGACCAGGGAGGCACGTGCTCCGGCTCTCCTACGGACGGGGTGCTAACCCCGTCGCGACGCCGGAAGCCCACGGCCCGGGGGCGGCGGTGCCGCGCTCAGAACCGCCGCGCTCGGACGAGGAACTGTTCAGCGCAGCCTTGGCCGACGCCTCGGCCCTGCTGTCGGTCCCGGTCACTGCCGGAGTCGTGGTGGGCTGGGACGTGGTCCGCTGGGCCGGTGCGTTGCCGTTTGCATCCCTCGGCCACAAACAGCGTGTCGCCGCCGTCCGCCGCGTCTGTGCCGCGGACGGCACCCTCGCCGTCGTGGGGGGATGGCTGTCCGGCAACGGGCTGGCCGCGATCGTGGCCGACACCCCCCAGCAGGTGCGCACCCTCTTGGCCTAAGGTGCGCACACTCCTGGCCTAAAGGGTGCCGCCCCGACCGCTGTTTCCATAGACGCTGGTGCCCCACATGCGGCTGTCGAACCGTCGCCTGCAGCCACGTCGGGGACCCATATCGGAGTCCCTGACGCCCCCTCAGTCACAGGAATCACAGCGGCCCCAAATGCATCCTGTACCCCTCTAGCCCCCTGGGCTACTGCCCGGTATTCCGCGGAATTCCGCCGGTTTTTCCTCGCGGTCGATTCCGGCTAGGCTCGATGACCATGGTTATTTTCAGGTCCAACGTGTCAACAACGACGACCCGGCGCCATAGGAGCCTTCGACGCGGCGCAGCAGCAGCCGCGCTCGGGGCGGTACTGGCTGTTTCCGCAGGAGTTCCTGCCTCGAATGCTGCCACTGGTTTGTCCGCAGCGGCATCCACCCCGGCGTCGACCCAGGGCTCCTTAACCCTCGGCCTGGGTGACGTGCTGGACAGCCTGCTCGGCTCTTCGCCGACGCAGAGCCCGTCGCCAACACCGAGCCCCTCGCCGTCCTCCGGCTCGGACGAAGAGGCCGAGCCTACGCAGCCGCCGTCCCGCAGCAGCAGCCCGCAACCCACGATCCCCGAGTCCGGCAGTCCGGAGCCCAGCAACCCCGGGTCCACGGCTCCCAGTACCAGCGCGCCGCCATCCGGCACCCCGTCGGCGAACGTAGCCCCGCCCTCCGCACCGCAAAACCCCGGCACAGCGCCGGGAGCGCCGCCCGTGGACGGGACCGCAGCCGGATCCGTGCCCGTCGCCGGCCAGATGCCCGGCAAGCCGTCCGCGGCTGGCAGCGGTGCAGTCCCTGCCGCCGGGACCGGGTCCGGAACTGCCGGGCAAGCCGGAAGCGGCGCTGGCACGCCGTCGCCGGCATCGAATAATGCAACGCCCCGGTCCTCCTCCACCGGTTCGAACGCGGCCGGTTCGAAAACAGCGCCGGCCACAGGCCCGGGCCACGCCGGCAGCACGTCGCTGCAGGCCACGTCCGCCGTGGAACCGGCCGGACCGTCCCCGCTGATCGGCTGGGGCGTCTGCCTGGTGGCGCTGTCAGTCGGCGCCGGCGTCATCGCGGTCCGGATGCGCAGGGCCTGACGACATCCCCGCGGCCCGGATTCCAAAGCAGTCGCCCCCGGCTTGTGAAATAAAGCACTTCTACGCGTTGTAGAAGTGCTTTTTTTCGACTTAGCTGGGGAGAGGAGGCAGACTGGTAACCATGAGCCACACATCTGCCGAATCTGTCACTAAAACCGGAACACCCGTCCCCGGAGAATCAGTCGCCGGGGCATCGGCGCCCGACGATTCAACCGAGCAGTTCTTTACCCTCTGGACCGTTTTCAAGCGGTCCGCGGGCACCGCCCGCGACGCGGATGCGGCCCAGGACTTCGAGTCCCTGCTGGCACGCCTCGCCGACGCCGGCGTGGTCCACCGCGGCAGCTACGACGTTTCCGCCATGCGCGCGGACGCGGACATCATGATCTGGCTCCACGGGCCCAAGCCCGAGGCCCTGCAGCGGGCCATCCGGGACATCCGCCGCAGCAAGCTCTTCACCGGGACCGAGATCGCCTGGTCCGCCATGGGCGTCCACCGCGAGGCGGAGTTCGCCAAGAACCACACGCCCGCGTTCTCCCGCGGCGTCGAACCGGCAGAGTGGTTGTGCGTCTACCCGTTCGTCCGCTCCTACGAGTGGTACCTCCTCCCGGACGCCGAGCGCGGCGCTATGCTTCGCGACCACGGCCTCCTGGGCCGCGACTTCCCGCAGGTCATCTCCAACACCGTCTCCTCCTTCGCCCTGGGCGACTGGGAATGGATCCTCGGCCTGGAAGCTCCCGAACTCGTTGACCTCGTCGACCTGATGCGCCACCTGCGCGCCACCGAGGCGCGTCACCATGTCCGCGAGGAAATCCCCTTCTACACCGGCCGGCGCGTCAGCGCCGCCGAGATCGCCGAGGTCCTTGCATGAGTCCGCTGGATCCCCAGGAGACCGTCGTGAACCCTGTCACCGAGGCAGGCCGAATGGCTCCCAAGGGGTACGACGCCGTCCTCCTCGCCTCCTTCGGCGGCCCGGAAGGCCAGGAGGACGTCATCCCGTTCCTCCGCAATGTCACCCGCGGCCGCGGCATCCCGGACGAGCGGCTCGAAGCGGTCTCGCACCACTACCGCGCCAACGGCGGCATCAGCCCCATCAACCAGCAGAACCGCGCCCTCAAGGCCGCCATGGAGGCCGAACTTGCCACCCGCGGCATCGAACTGCCGGTCTTCTGGGGCAACCGCAACTGGGATCCCTACATCCCGCAGACGCTCCAAGAGATGTACGACGCCGGGCACCGCAAGGTCCTCATGGTCACCACGAGCGCCTACTCCTGCTACTCCAGCTGCCGCCAGTACCGCGAGGACATTGGCATGGCACTGACAGAAACCGGGCTGGACGGAAAACTCGAAGTGGACAAGGTGCGGCAGTACTTTGACCACCCCGGCTTCGTGGAGCCGTTCATCGAGGGCACCGCCGCCGGCCTGGCCGACGTCCGCGCACAGCTCGCCGCGGCCGGCACCCCCGATGCCCCGGTGCACATCCTGTTCGCCACCCACTCCATCCCGACCCGCGACGCCGAAGCCGCCGGCCGCTCCGAGGGCGAGCCCCGCCACTTCGAGGAAGACTCCGCCTACGTGGCCCAGCACCTGGCCACCGGAACCGAGGTTATCCGCCGCGTCGAGGCCGAGACCGGCCTGACCGCACCGTGGTCCCTCGTCTACCAGTCCCGCTCCGGCGCCCCGCACGTCCCGTGGCTCGAACCCGACATCAACGACGCCATCGAGGAGCTCGCCGGCCAGGGCGTCAAGGGCGTCGTGATCGTGCCGCTGGGCTTCGTCAGCGACCACATGGAGGTTGTCTGGGACCTGGACACCGAGGCGCTGGAGACCTGCGGCAAGCTGGGCCTGGCGGCCACCCGCGTCCCCACCCCCGGGACGCACCGGAAGTTCGTCGGCGGGATCGTGGACCTGATCTGCGAACGGACCGCGGCGAACAACATCGCTGACCGGCCCCACCTGACCAAACTCGGCCCCTGGTACGACGTCTGCCGGCCCGGCTGCTGCGCCAACTTCCGCGGCGAAAAGCCCACCATCGCGGGCGCGGACAACAGCATCGGCACGGGCCACGATCCCTACCCCGCCGCAACGCCCGCAGCCGCGGATATGGCGACCCCGGCGGCTGGTCAGGCGACGCCGTGACCGTCCGGATCGGAACCCGCGCCAGCAAACTGGCCCTCACCCAGACGCAGCAGACCGCGGACCAGCTGGCCGCCGTCGGCGGGTTCGCCGTGGAGCTTGTCCACATCCGGACCGACGGCGATGTCCTCACCGGATCGCTGTCCCAAATGGGCGGAACCGGCGTGTTCGTGGCAGCCCTGCGCGACGCCCTGCTGCAGAACGCATGCGACGTCGCCGTGCACTCGCTCAAGGACCTGCCCACCGGGCCTGCGCTTGGCCTGACGCTCGCGGCGACGCCGAAACGCGTCGACGTCCGCGATGTGCTCTGCGCCCGCGACGGGCTCAAGCTCGCGGACCTGCCCGCCGGCGCCAGCGTGGGCACCGGTTCCCCGCGACGCGCAGCCCAGCTGCGCGCCGCCCGACCCGACCTGGACATCCGGGACATCCGCGGCAACGTCGACACCCGGCTCGGACGAGTCCCCGGCCTGCCGGGCAACACGACCGACGCCGTGGTGGACGGCAAGTCCTGCGACCTCGACGCCGTCGTCCTCGCCGCCGCCGGGCTGCACCGGATCGGCCGGCTGGACTCGGTCAGCGAATACCTCGAGACGGACATCATGCTGCCCGCCGCCGGGCAGGGATCCCTCGCGATCGAATGCCGCACGGCCGACGCGCCCCGCAAGGCCGGGTCCACCGAAGGGTCCCAGGGCGTCCTCGGCCAGGCCCTCGCAGCCCTCGACGATCACGACACCCGGCTCGCCGTCACCGCCGAGCGGGCGCTCCTGGGCCGCCTCGAGGCAGGCTGTGCCGCACCGGTGGGCGCCTACGCCTACCGCAAGGGAAGCATGCTGCACCTCGAAGCCGTGGTCTGCGCCGTCGACGGCACCGCCACCGTCCGGGACCGGAAGGCCACCGACGGACTGACCGAGGTCGGGGCCACCCTGCTGGGGATCGAACTGGCGGAAGTCCTGCTGGCCCGCGGCGCCGCCGATATCGCGGACCTGACCGCATCCTGACCCGGGGGATCCAGCGCATTATGGGACGGGACCGCATCATGGGACGGGACAATGCCCTCAATGAGGGCAGCAGCGGGCCGGCCACCCACGGCCAGGGGGCCCTCGCGGGAGCCCGGATCCTGATCGCCCGCAGTCCGGACCGCGCCGGCGAGCTGGTCGCGGCCCTGCGCCGCCTGGGCGCCGAGCCGGTGCTGCTGCCCCTGATCGACTTCGAGGTGGCACGCGACCAGCACTCCCTCGACGTCGCCTTCGATGCCTTGGGCGCCGGCGCCTACAACTGGCTCGTCATCAGCAGCGCGACCACCGTCCAGGTGCTGGAGGCCAAGGCCGCGGAGCGTGGCTCTACCCTGGGCGCCTGGCTTCCCGGCCACGTCCAGGTGGCCACGATCGGCCCCGCGACGCGGCAGATCCTCGAATCCCGGGGTGTCAGCGTAGACCTTGCACCGACGGCACTGCAGTCCGGCGCCGGCCTGCTCGGCGTCTGGCCCGAAGGCCGCAACAGCGTGTTCCTGCCCCAGGCGGACATCGCCGATTCCCGGCTCCGCCGCGGGTTGGAAGCCCGCGGCGCCTCGGTGCAGGCCGTCACCGCCTACCGGACGGTGGACTACCCGGCCGATCCCGGCCTGAGGCTCCCGGCCTGCAGGCCCCCGCTGGAGGAGGTCGACGCCGGGCCGCCGGCAGAAGTCCTCACGGCCGCCGACGCGAATCGTGAGATCCGGGCCGGACGGCTCGACGCCGTCGTCGCCGCCTCGCCGAGCGCGGCCCGCCGTATCCACGCGGACCTCGCCCCGCTCGGCGCGTGCCGGTTCGTTGCGATCGGGCGCTCGACGGCAGGGGAGGCGGCCGGTCTTGGACTCGCCGTCGCCGCCGTCGCCGAAGCTCCTACCGCGTCCGGCCTCGTCGCCGCCGTCGTCCGCTCCCAACCATCCCAGCATCCAGCGAAGGACAACACATGAGCTTCCCGACCCACCGGCCCCGCAGGCTCCGCACCACCCCCGCCATGCGGCGCCTGACCGCGGAGCACCGCCTCTCCGCTGCGGAACTGATCCTTCCCGCCTTCATCCGCGAAGGCCTGACCGAGCCCAACCCGATTGCCTCGATGCCCGGCGTGCAGCAGCACACCACCGATTCGCTCAAGCGGGCCGCTGCCGAGGCCGTGCAGCTGGGCCTCGGCGGCATCATGCTGTTCGGTGTCCCCGCCGTCCGGGATGCGCGCGGCACCGCCTCCCTGGACCCTGACGGTGTGCTGAACAAAGCCATCAGGGACGTCCGCGCCGAAGTTGGCGACGAGCTCGTGATCATGAGCGATGTGTGCCTCGACGAATTCACCGACCACGGCCACTGCGGCGTCCTGGACGCCAACGGCTACGTCGACAACGACGCGACCCTGGAAATCTACGGCCAGATGGCCGTCGCACAGGCCGACGCCGGCGCCCACGTCCTGGGCCCGTCCGGCATGATGGACGGCCAGGTCGCCGTCATTCGGCAGGCCCTCGAGGAATCCGGGCACGCCACCACCGCCGTGGTCGCTTACGCCGCTAAGTACGCCTCGGCGTTCTACGGCCCCTTCCGCGAGGCCGTCGACTCGCAGCTGACCGGCGACCGCCGCACATACCAGATGGATGCCGCCAACCGCCGGGAAGCCATCCTCGAAGTGGACCTGGACCTGGCCGAAGGCGCCGACATGGTCATGGTGAAGCCCGCCATGAGCTACCTGGACATCCTCGCCGACGTCGCCGCCATGAGCCCGGTGCCCGTCGCCGCGTACCAGATTTCCGGTGAGTACTCGATGATCGAGGCCGCCGCCGCGAACGGCTGGATCGACCGCCGGGCCGCCATCACCGAATCCGTCCTGGGCATCAAGCGCGCCGGCGCCAACATGGTGCTGACCTACTGGGCCAGCGAGCTCGCCGGTTGGCTGAAGGAATCCCGGTGAACACCGCGACTGCGCCTGAGCCGGCATCCGGGGAGAACCCCACGGCCCCGGTGGGGCCGGAACGCATTCTCCTTGGCCTGAACACCTTCGGTGACGTCGGCGTTTTCCCCGACGGCCATCCCGTCCCGCACGCCCAGGTCCTGCGCCAGCTGCTCGAACAGGCCGAGCTCGCGGACGAGGTCGGCCTGCACGCCTTCGCCGTGGGGGAGCACCACCGCCGCGACTTCGCAGTCTCGGCCCCGGAAGTCTTCCTCGCCGCGGCGGCCGCCCGCACCCGGCACATCCGGCTCGGCTCGGCCGTCACCGTCCTCAGCTCCGATGACCCCATCCGGGTCTTCCAGCGCTTTGCCACCGTGGACGCCATCTCCAGCGGCCGGGCCGAAATCATGCTGGGCCGCGGTTCGTTCATCGAATCCTTCCCGCTGTTCGGTCTGGACCTGGCCGACTACGACGTCCTCTTCGAGGAAAAGCTCGAGCTCTTCGACAAGGTCCGAGCACAGAAGCCGGTCCACTGGGAAGGGCGCACCCGGCCCGCCATCAACGGCCTGAGCGTCTACCCGCCTCTGGAACACCATCTGCTGCCAACCTGGATCGGCGTCGGCGGCACCCCCGAATCCGTGCTGCGCTGCGCAGAATACGGCTATCCGATCATCTTCGCCATCATCGGCGGCCAGCCACGGTCCTTCGCCCCGCTGGCCGGCCTCTACCGCGAGGCCATGGCCAAATACGGGCACCCGATGCAGCAGATGGCCACGCATTCACCCGGCCACATCGCCGCTACCGACGAGGAAGCACGCGAGGAGTTCTTCCCGCACTGGATCGCGATGCGCAACCGGATTGGCGCGGAGCGGGGCTGGGGCCCCGGCAACCGGGCCGAGTTTGATGCCATGTGCATGCCCGAGGGAGCACTCTACGTGGGGTCACCGGATACCGTGGCCGCAAAAATCGCGCTGCTGAAGAAGAACCTGGGCGTGGACCGCTTCGACCTCAAATACAGCAACGGCACCCTGCCGCACCCGGCCATGATGCGCTCGATCGAACTGTTTGGCACCGAAGTGGCGCCCCGCGTCACCGCACTGCTGGCCAAGGCCGCAGGAAAATGACCCGGCCGCAAAACTGAAAGAATAGGAACCATGACTTCCAGCATGCCTCGCAACGAGGAACTCTTTGACCGCGCCCGCCAGCTGATGCCGGGCGGCGTGAACTCACCCGTGCGCGCCTTCGGCTCCGTGGGCGGGACGCCGCGGTTCATGGTGTCCGCCAAGGGTGCCTACCTCACCGACGCCGACGGCGCGGACTACGTCGACCTCGTCTGCTCCTGGGGTCCGGCGCTGCTGGGGCACGCCCACCCGGAGGTCATCGCCGCCGTGCATGCCGCCGTCGACCGCGGGCTGTCCTTCGGCGCGTCCACGCCCGACGAGGCCAACCTGGCCGCGATCGTCAAGGAGCGCGTCCCGGCTGCCGAACGCGTCCGGATGGTCTCCACCGGCACGGAAGCCACCATGACCGCCATCCGGCTGGCCCGCGGCTTCACCGGCCGGAACCTCGTCATCAAGTTCGCCGGCTGCTACCACGGCCACCTCGACGGCCTCCTCGCCGCGGCAGGTTCCGGCCTGGCGACCCTCGCGCTGCCCGGCTCGGCCGGTGTCACGGCCGCGACGGCGGCCGAAACCCTCGTGCTGCCCTACAACGACCTCGACGCCGTCGAGGCCGCCTTCGCCAAGCACGGTGACAGCATCGCCGCTGTCATCACCGAGGCCGCCCCGGCCAACATGGGCGTGGTCACCCCCGGCGAGGGCTTCAACGCAGGTCTTTCCCGGATCACCCGCGAGCACGGCGCCCTGCTGATCCTTGACGAGGTACTCACCGGGTTCCGCACCGGCTACTCCGGGTACTGGGGCCTGACCGGCGGGGCCGCCGACGCCGCCGAGCCGTGGACCCCGGACCTGCTGACCTTCGGAAAGGTGATCGGCGGAGGCATGCCGACGGCGGCCCTCGGCGGACGCGCCGAGGTTATGGACTACCTGGCACCGCTGGGCCCCGTCTACCAGGCCGGCACCCTCTCCGGTAACCCGGTGGCCATGGCCGCCGGCGTCGCGACGCTCACCCACGCCACCCCCGAGGTGTACTCGTTCGTGGACGCCCGCTCCCTGGAGCTCTCCGCAGCGCTGTCCTCTGCCCTCGACGCCGCCGGCGTGGACCACTCCATCCAGCGCGCCGGCAACCTGTTCTCCGTGGCCTTCGGCACGGGCGCCCGGGGCGTGCACAACTACGACGACGCCCGGGGCCAGGAAGTGTTCCGCTACGCCCCGTTCTTCCACTCGATGCTGGACTCGGGCGTCTACCTGCCGCCGTCGGTCTTTGAAGCCTGGTTCCTCTCCGCCGCGCACGACGACGCCGCGATGAACCGGATCTTCGAGGCCCTGCCGGCCGCGGCGAAGGCGGCCGCCGCAGCGAAGGCCTAGCCGCACTGCAACGTTAAACGACCGAAGTCTTAACGACTGATGGCACCCGCAGCGCGGGTGCCATCAGTCGTTAACGCTGCAAACGCCGGCAGCGCTGGAAGGGCGGCAGGCGAACTAGAGAACGTCCGCGAGGAAGCCCTGCAGCCGCTCGGTCCGCGGGTCCGTGAAGATCTGTTCCGGCGGGCCGGACTCCACGACGACGCCGCCGTCCATGAACGTCACAGTGTCCGAAACGTTGCGGGAGAAGCCCATCTCGTGGGTCACCACCACCATGGTCATGCCGCCCTTGGCGAGGTCGGCCATCAGCGCCAGCACGCCCTTGACGAGCTCCGGGTCGAGGGCCGAGGTGGCCTCGTCGAAGAACATCACTTCCGGCTTCATGGCCAGGGCGCGCGCAATGGCGACGCGCTGCTGCTGGCCGCCGGAGAGGTTGGCAGGACGCGCGTCGGCCTTGTGCTTGAGTCCAACGAGGTCGAGCTGCTCGAGAGCCTCAGCCCGGGCTTGCTCGGCCGGCAGCTTGCGCAGCTTCCGCAGCGCGAGCGAGACGTTGTCCACGACGGTCTTGTGCGGGAAGAGGTTGAACTGCTGGAACACCATGCCGATCCGCTGGCGAAGCTCGTCCGGGTTGTCCTTCAGGACCGAGCGGCCGTCCAGCAGGATGTCGCCCTGATCCGGTTCGATCAGGCGGTTCATGACGCGCAAGAGCGTGGACTTGCCGGATCCGGAGGGTCCGATCACCGAAGCGGTGGTGCCCTTCTCGACGTGCAGGTCGATGCCGCGCAGGACATGGTTCGAGCCGAAGGACAGGTGGAGGTTCTTGCCGGTCAGCGAACCGGAAGCGAATTCGCTCATGGCTGTGCTCCCTTCCCGATCAGGGCCGCGGCGTCGTCCGGCTGCCGTTTCTCCGGACGGCCGGTGCGCAGGCGGTTGTCGATGTAGTTGACCAAGTGGGTGAGCGGAACGGTCAGGATGAGGTACATGAACGCCGCGGCGATCAGCGGTGACAGGTTCCCCGTGTTGGCGGCGGCATCGTTACCGATGCGGAAGATCTCGCGCTGGCTGGCGAGCAGGCCGAGCAGATAGATCAGGGAGGAGTCCTTGATCAGCGAGATGAACTGGTTGACCAACGCCGGCAGCACGCGGCGGATGCCCTGCGGGATCACCACGAGGCGCATGGAGTCGCCGTAGCTGAAGCCCAAGGCCCGGGACGCTTCCAGCTGGCCCTTCTCCACGCTCTGGATGCCCGAGCGGAAGATCTCGCCGATGTAGGCGGATGCCATGAGCGTCAGGGCGAGGATACCGAGCGGGAACGGATTGGTGGATCCGGTGAGTTCCCGGACCACGGGTCCGAGCCCGATGCCGATGAGGAGGATGACCACAATGGCGGGGACGCCGCGGAAGATGTCCGTGTAGATCCGGGAGAGCCAGCGCAGCGCAGTGATGCGGGACGTTCCCATGACGGCCAGGACCATGCCCAGGATGCACCCGAGCACGCCCGAGGAAACCGCGAGGATCAGGGTGTTGGGCAGGCCGACCGTAATCATGTTCGGCAGGACGGCCGCCATCGCCTCCCAGTCAAAGAAGGTCTTTACGAGTTGATCGAGTGCATCCATGGACTAGGACTTCGGAACGGTGACAGCCTTGGAACCCGGGGACCACGTGGCCGGGGTCTCGCGGTCCGGGTACCATTCCTTGGTCAGCTTGGACCAGGTGCCGTCTGCAATCACGGCGTCGAGGCCGGAGTTCAGCGCGTCAATGAGGGCCTGATTGTCCTTGTTCACGGCGTAGGCGGTGAAGTTCTGGGTGTTCACGACCGACTCGGCAATGACCGTGCCGTCGCCTTCCTTGACCTGGCCGGTGGCCTGCTGGGACGGTGCGACCCAGGCGTCAACCTGTCCGTTCTTCAAGTTCGCGTAGGCGGTGTTGTAGTCCTCGAAGCGGACCGGCTCGATCTGGAGGGTGTTCGTGACGTAGTCGTCCTGCACAGTGCCTTGGACCACGGCGATGCGGGTGTCCTTGGTCAGGTCCTTGAAGCCCTTGACTTTGGAGTCCTTCTTGGCAACGACGGCCATGTAGCCGAAGTCGTAGCCGTTGGTGAAGCCTACGGTCTTGCGGCGGGCATCAGTGGTGGAAATCGACGAGGAGCCGAGGTCGAACTGCTTGTTCGCGACCTGGGAGAGCAGCGACGCGAAGCCGGTGGACTTGAACTCCACCTTGAGGCCCAGCTTGTCCGCAATCGCGCGCAGGAGCTCGTTGTCGTAGCCGGTGAATTTGCCGGACTTGTCGATGTAGATGTTCGGCGGGGCGTCCGACAGGGTTCCCACGGTGAGGGTTCCGTCGCTGATCAGGCCGAGCTTGGCCTTGTCAATCTTGTCCAGGGGGGTGACGTCCTTGGTGGTGTACTTGTCCAGGGAAGTCTGGTCGCTGCCCTTGAGCGCATCCGTCGGTGACGCCGTGGTCTGCGCCGACCCGCCGCCGCACGCTGCAAGGGAGACCGCCACGGCGAGTGCCACGGGAACGGTTGTCAGCCACTTCAAGGCTTTGCTTTTCATCACGCAATCACTTTCGTCTGAAATTCAGTGGGGCGGGGCGACTCATCGGGCCCCGGCTGCTGGCTTGGGCGCCGGATGGGCAGGCAAGCCGCGAAAGATAATTGTGTCATCCGGTGTGGACGCGGATTCAATCCGAATTAATCAGCGGGTAAGTGCACCCACCGCGAAGTATCTTCATCCTCCTGCGTCATGGTCGGTGTTCCGGGTAGCGCCGGACGGTCACGGCGGAATCATCGGCGTGGACGAGCCGGGCAGTTGGAGGCCCCGGGGCGTGTGAGTTCCGTCTCAATGGCTGGAATTGGGCGGCGGGGAAGACTAGGCGAGCCTTTTTTGCCGCCGAACGTTTCGTATTAAGAAGTATTCCCGAAGTGCAGACCGGCAGTCTAGAAGTCGCCGCGGCTGGCGTCTTCCGGGGGCAGGACGGGCCAGTCGCCTTCAATGACGGCGGCCGGTTTGGTCTTGCGCAGGTAACTCTGGAAATCCGCGGCCTGGGCCGAGGCCCATTCGACCTGGAGCTGGTGCAGGTTGGCCGCCGGCATCCTGAGCTTGGGGAATTTTCCGGCCATGGCGTCGAGCATGCGCAAGGTTGCCAGGGCGTCGGCGGCCGAGGTGTGGGCGTTGTCCAGATTGACGCCGTATTCCTCGCACAGGGCGGTGAGCGTGCGCTTGCCCTTGCGGTACCGGTCCACCTGCTTGTTCATGATGTACGGGTCCAGGACGGGGAAGCGGCTCAACTGCGGGACGCCGTAGCGGGCCGACTCGGCGGCGAGCACGGTGAAGTCGTAGCTGGCGTTGAAGGCGATAACGGGTACGCCGTCATCGAACAGTTCCTGCAAGACGGCAGCGAGCTCGCGTGTCACCTCGGCGGCAGGTCTGCCGTCGCGGCGGGCCTGCTCCGTGGTGATGCCATGGACGTCGCTGGCCTCGGTGGGAATCTCGACGCCGGGATCGGCGAGCCACTCATGCTCCTTGATCACCTCGCCGCCGGCGTCCACGACGGTGACGGATGCGGTGACGATCCGCGCCGAGCGGGAGTTGCGGCCCGTTGTTTCGAGGTCGAAGGCTGCGCGGGGAAGGCTGTTCCAGGTGCTCATGCTTCAACGCTACCTGCTGCCTCCGACAGTTTTTGACCGCTCCCGGCGCGTGCCGCCCGGGTGCGGGGCCTGCACTGACGCGACCCGTGGCCAGCTAGGCTGGATCGATGCGAGCGGAGTATGTGGAGGCGGTGCTGGAGCTGGTGGCGTTGATCCCGGCCGGCACCGCGGTGGCCTACGGCGACGTTGCGGAGCTGCTTGGTTCCGGCGGTCCGCGCCAGGTCGGTTCCGTCATGAGCCACTATGGCAGCCACGTGCCGTGGTGGCGGGTCCTGAAGGCCAGCGGGGATGCGCCGCCCGGACATGAGCGCGAGGCATTGACGCTGTACCTGCAGGAAGGCACGCCGCTGCTGGGCAGTCACGCCGACTTCCTGCGGACCGGCGAGGGACGCTGGCGCGTGAACCTGGCCGCCGGCCGGTGGGCGCCCAGCGACGCCGACTTCGACCGGATAGATGCCATCGCTGAGCGGCTCGAGCGGGAGTTGCATAAATTGTCGGTACCGGATGATGAGATGACTGTGTGAGTAAAGTGACCGAGGTTCAGCAGCCCGAAAGCTTCGATCCGGACCTGCAGCGGTCCGCGTCCCATCCCCGTCCGGGAACTGGCACGGGAACGGGGCCGGCAGCGGGTGTGGGGTTGCGGTTGTTGCCTCCTCGGACCCACCACAGCGCGGTCCCGGTGCTGTCGCCCGACCAGCTCGCCGCCGTCGAGGTCCCGCCGGGCTCCGGCCCCGTTCTGGTGCCGGGCGCGCCGGGCACGGGGAAGTCGACGGTCCTCGTCGAAGCCGCCGTCCACCGCACCCAACGTGACGGCCTGGACCCGGAACGGATGCTCATCCTGGCCCCCGGCAGGCTCGCCGCCGATACTCTCCGCGACCGCTTCACAGCCCGCCTGGACCGGAGCCTGAGCACGACGCCGGCCCGCACCTGGGCGTCGTACGCCTTCGATCTGATCCGCCGCGCCAAAGCGGAAGGCATCCTGCCGCTGCCGCGCCAGCCGAAGCTGCTCTCCGGCCCGGAGCAGGACCTCATCATCAAGGAACTGCTCGAAGGGCATGCGCTGCCCGGCCTCGAGCTGCCATGGCCGGAGGATCTGGGCGCCGCCCTGCAGACCCGCGGTTTCCGGCAGGAAGTGCGCCAACTCTTCGACCGCATCATCGAATCCGGGCGGACGGCGGAGGACCTCGCGGCCCTGGCCCGGCGGTGCAACCGGCCCGACTGGATTCCGGCAGCCGCCCTGTACTCCGAGTACCGTGACGTCCTGGACCTGCGCATGCCCGAGGCCTTCGACCCCGCCGGCATCATCACCGCAGCACGCCAGATCTTCCAGGACGCCCCGGATTTCCTCGCGGCCGAACGCGAGCGCCTTCAGCTGATCCTCGTGGACGACATCCAGGAAGCGAACCCCGCGGTCTTCGAACTGCTTGCCGACATCGCAGCCGGCAAGGACGCCATCATCACCGCCTCGCCGGACACCGTGGTTCAGGGCTTCCGCGGGGCGCGCCCGGATCTCGTGGCCGAGCTTCCCCGTCTCCTGGCCGCCGACGGAGTGATCCTGGAACGTCCCCTCTGGATTGCGCATCGGCACGCCCCGGCCGTGGCGGAGTCGTGGCTGTCGGTGGCCGGGCGCATCTCCCTGCGGTCCGGTGGCCTGTCCGCACGCCGGCTCGAACAGCCTGAGCCCCTGCCCACGCCGGACCCGGTCCCCACGCTGGACCCCACACCGGACCCCGCTCCGGCCGGGCCGCCCCGTGGCGCCGACGTCAATCCTGGGACGGTCGAGGCACACCTGCTGCCGTCTCCGGTCCATGAACTGCGGTATGTGGCGCAGCGGATCCTCGAAGCCCAGCTGAACGACGCCCGGGACCTCGGGGACATCGCCGTGATCGTGCGCAACGGCGGCCAGCTGAGCCAGCTGCAGCGGTACCTCGCCGGCCAGGGCATTCCGGTCCGGATTCCCGTGGCCGAATCGGCGGTCCGGGACGAGGTCGCAGTGCGTCCCTTGCTGGATGCCTACGCCGTCGCCCTTGACCCGGCCGCGCTCACGCCAGAATCGGCCGTGTCCTTGCTGACGTCCCGGATCGGCGGCGCCACCTCGATTGAGTTGCGGAGGCTGCGGCAATCGCTCCGCCGCGAGGAACTTCTCGGCGGCGGCGGACGGACCAGCGACGCCCTCCTCGTTGAGGCCCTGCTGGAGCCCGGAGCGTTGGCGACACTGGGCATCGAAGGGCATTCGGCCCGCCGCATTGCCCGGATGATCCGGGCCGGGCGCGACGCCGCCGAGGCCCCCGGCGGTAACGCCGAGACGGTGCTGTGGGCGCTCTGGCATTCGACCGGACTGGCCACCCGCTGGACCGAGGCCGCCCTGGCCGGCGGATCAGCCGGTGCCCGGGCCGACCGTGACCTCGATGCCATGATGGCCTTGTTCCATACCGCGGAGCGCTTCGTCGACCAGCTGCCCGGTTCCGGACCGGAGCAGTTCCTCGAATACCTGCTCAGCCAGGAGCTCCCCATGGATACCCTGGCCGCCAGGGCGCAGCTGGAAGACGCTGTGGAACTCATGACCCCTGCCAGTGCCGCCGGCCGGGAGTGGCCTGTGGTGATTGTGCCGGGACTCCAAGAGGGCGTGTGGCCCAACACCCGGCTGCGTGGCGAACTGCTCGGCAGCACCTTGTTCGCCGACGCCGTCGAACACGGCGTCGAGTATGCCCTGCAACTCGATCCGCTGAGCCGGCTGCGCGAAATCCGTTATGACGAACTGAGGAGCTTTTCGACCGCGGTGTCCCGGGCCCGCGAGGTGCTGATCTGCACGGCGGTGTCCTCGGAGGACGAGCAACCGTCCTCTTTCCTGGACTATGTGGCGCCGCTGCGCCCGGGACAGGACCGCCGGGGCTTCACCCCGGTGGAGCGTCCGCTGACCCTCAGGGCCCTCGTCGCGGAGCTGCGCCAGTATGCACAGCTGGATCCCAAAGCTGCCGAATCGGCCGAGGCCGCGGCCGTGCTGGGCGTCCTGGCCACCGCCCGGCCGCCGGTTCCGGGCGCGCACCCGGCGAGCTGGTGGGGGCTGGCCGAGTTGTCTTCCGACGAGCCGGTTGTTCCTGCCGGCGGAACCGTCTTCGTCTCGCCCTCGAAGGTCGAAACGGTGCAGAAATCGCCGCTGGACTGGTTCGTGCAGGCCGCAGGCGGAGAAGCCGCCACGGATTTTGCCCGCAGCCTGGGAACCTTGGTCCACGCCATCGCGCAGGACCTTCCCGATGCCTCGGGAAGCGAATATGTGGCGGAACTCGTCCGGCGCTGGCCCACCCTGGGGATGAAGGACAACTGGGAGGGCAAGCTGGATTTTCAGCGGGCCGAGTCCATGGTCCGCAAGCTGGCCCAGTATGTCCTGGTCATGCGGAGCGAAGGCCGGAGCCTGGTCGGCGTCGAGCAGGACTTCGAGGTGAAGCTGCCGGACCTTCCGGCGGAGCCCGTCGCCGGACCTGAGTCCGGCGACGGCGGGAGCGCGGGGCCGGCGCGGCTCGCCGTGCTCCGGGGCCAGGTGGACAGGCTGGAGATCGACGCCGACGGCCGGCTGGTGATCGTGGATCTCAAGACCGGTAAGCGCCAGCCCGGCAAGGCGGATCTGGAGCGTCACCCGCAGCTCGGCGCCTACCAGGCCGCGGTGCTGGCTGGCGGCTTTGCCGGCCCCGACGACGGGCCGCCGCCGCTGCCGGGCGGTGCCGTCCTGGCCCAGCTCGGCACTACAACCAAAAGCCCGGGCATCCAGGCCCAGGCCCCGCTCGACCCCCAGGACAACTGGGCGCTGGAGATGGTCGGCGACGCCGCCCAGGTGATGTCCGGCAGCACCTTCCAGGCCCGCCATGATCCGTCCAAGGGAGGCCACGGCGGCCACGGCTGCCGGCTCCCCGAAGTGTGCCCGCTGTGCGTGCGGGGAAAGCAGGTAACTGAATGACCCCCGAGGCGCCGCCGACCGGCCTGGCAGACCCACATGCGGCACCGGACGCGGCCCGCAATACGGCCCCGAATGTCGGGCCCCTTCCCGTCCCTCGGTTCAGCCCGGAGGAACTGTCGGCAATGCTGGGGGAAAAGAACAGCCCCACGGCCGAACAGTCCCTGATCATTTCCTCGCCCCTCACCCCGCGGCTCGTCATAGCCGGGGCGGGCTCGGGGAAGACCGCCACCATGGCGGACCGGGTGGTGTGGCTCGTGGCCAACGGCTGGGTCAGGCCGGAGGAAGTCCTCGGCGTGACCTTCACCCGCAAGGCCGCCGGCGAGCTCGCCTCCCGGATCCGGGCCAAGCTGGCCGCGCTGCAGCGCATCGCGGCGGCCGACACGGGGAATGCCGTTTTTCCTGCCGGGCTGCTGAGCGCAGATGCGCTCGAACCGAAGGTCTCCACGTACCACTCGTACGCGAGCGGCATTGTCTCCGACTATGGCCTCCGGCTTGGCGTCGAACGCGACGTCGTGCTGCTCGGGGGCGCGCAGTCGTTTCAGCTCGCCAGCGAGGTGGTGGAAGCCTTCGACGGCGACTACGAACACTTCCGGTCCGCCAAATCGACCCTCGTCAAGGCCGTGATCCAACTGGCGGGGGAGTGCGCGGAGCACCTGCAGGACCCGGCCGAGGTCCGTGGCTGGCTGCAGGAACGGATCGCCGCGTTCGAGTCGCTTCCCTACGTCGCCGACGCCAAGAAGAACCCCACCCAGGCCGCCGGCGACCTCAGCGCGATGCTGCGCACGCGGGCCAGCGTCGCGGAGATGGTGGGCCGCTATTCCGAGGCGAAGCGGTCCCGCGGTGCCTTGGACTTTGGCGATCTCGTGGCCTTGGCGGCACGGGTGGCCCGCGAGATTCCGGTCGCCGCCCAAACCGAGCGCCAGCGCTACAAGGTGGTGCTGCTTGATGAATTCCAGGACACGTCGCACGCCCAGCTGGTCCTCTTTTCCCGGCTCTTCGGCGACGGCCATGCCGTGACCGCGGTGGGGGACCCGAACCAGTCCATCTACGGCTTCCGGGGAGCATCCGCGGGACAGCTTTTCCACTTCGTCCGCGAATTCCCGATCCGTGTCAGCGGTGAAGATGCCGGCGTCGAAGGCTCCGGCGGAGACCAGGACACGGGCGCGGCCGGCACGGCCCCGCGCTTTGCCGTGGCGCCGACGTCATACCTGACCACCGCGTGGCGCAACGGGCGCAACATCCTCGCCACGGCCAACCTCATTTCGGCGCCGCTGAGCAAGGCCGCGGCCAGCCTCGGGCCCGCCGGGGCCCGGGACACCCCCGACGCCGTCGAGGTCCCGCCCCTGCAGCCCAGCCCGGCCGCGGTCCAAGGCAGGGTCGTCATGGGACGGTTCGCCACGGACGAGGCCGAGGCGGCGGCCATCGCGGGGGACGTCCTGAAGTTCCGGGTGACGGACTTCGATGCCGCGCAGGCCGATCCGGTGCCTCCGGCCATGGCCGTCCTCTGCCGGCGGCGGGCACAGATGGAGTGCATTCGGCGCGAGTTCGAACTTCGCGGCATACCCTACGAAATCGTCGGGCTTGGCGGGCTGCTGGACACCCCCGAAATCATCGATCTTGTCGCCACGCTCCGCGTCCTGGCCGACCCCGGCCGCTCGGACTCCCTCATGCGCCTGCTGGCCGGTGCGCGGTGGCGGATCGGCCCGGCGGACCTGATGGCACTGCGGGACTGGTCCAGTTTCCTGGCCCGCCGCCGGGGCCGCCCCGGCAGCCCCGATACCGACGACGCGGGGCGTGCCGCCGAGGATACTGACGACGACGCCGTGATTGAGGGTGACATCACGGACTCCGCCAGCCTGGTCGAAGCTCTGGACTGGCTGCCCCGCGAAGGCTGGACCTCCGCGCATGGCCGCCGGCTGAGCCCCGAGGCCCGCGACCGCCTGCAACGGCTCTCCGACGAGCTCCGGCAATTGCGCAGCTACATGGGGGACGACCTCACCACCTTGCTCGGCGAGGTGGAACGGGCCATGCTCCTGGACATCGAAGTCGCGGCGCGGCCCGGGATCAGCATCCACCAGGCCCGCCGTAACCTGGACGCCTTCCAGGACGCCGCCGCCGGGTTCCTGCACACCTCCCAGCGGGTGGACGTCCTGGCTTTCCTTGCCTGGCTGGAAGCTGCGGCTGCAGAGGAAAACGGTCTCGATGCCGCAACGCCCGAGGTGAACCGCGAAGCCGTCCAGCTCCTGACCGTGCACGCCTCCAAGGGCCTGGAATGGGATGTCGTGTTCGTTCCCGGGCTCAACTCCGGGGCGTTTCCCAGCAGCAGGGACTCGCGGTGGAGCAGCGGAAGCGCGGCGCTGCCGTGGCCGCTGCGCGGTGACCGCGCCGATCTCCCCCAATGGGACCTGGATCAGCCGGACCAGAAAGGCTGGCTTGATGCGGAGAAGGAGTTCAAGTCCGCCGTCCAGGTGCACGGCGAAGCCGAGGAACGGCGCCTGGCTTACGTGGCCTACACCCGGGCCAAACATGTGCTCTGGATTTCAAGTGCCGCATGGGTGGGATCGCGCGCCGGACTGGCTGAAATGTCACCCTTCCTTGCCGAGCTTGAGGGCCTCACGGCAGAAGGCGCCGCCGAAATTCATCCGTTGTCCGTCAGCGAGGACGCGCTGCCGGCGGAAAGCCCCCTGACCTCCGAACTTGAAGTCGCCGCGTGGCCGTATGACCCCCTGGAAGGGCCGTCTGACCCCCGGACGGGCAAGCGGCTGAGGCTTGTCAGGGGACGCCGAGCGGCCATGGAATCAGCCGCGGCGCGGGTCCTGCAGGCGATGGGCGGCGCCCCCGAAGCCGGTCCTGCCTTCGACTCCCATGATGGCCCTGACGGCGGACCGGAAAACGTCCCGGATCCGGTCCGGGAACGTTCCGGCGGTGACGAGGAACGGCGCCCTGCCCTGCGCGGGCTGGCGGCCGGGTGGGCCAAGGAGGCGGCCACTTTGCTCGAACGACGGTCACGGCGTTCGGTGGTCCAGGATGTGCATCTTCCCGGCCATATCTCGGCGTCCACCCTCGTGGACCTGGACGATGATGCGGACTCGGTTGTGGCCCGCCTGCGGCGGCCGGTTCCGCGCGAACCGGGGATGTTGGCCCGAAAAGGCACGGCTTTCCACGCCTGGGTGGAGGAATACTTCGGCGCAGCCGGCATGCTGGACCTGGGCGAGGCGGCCGGGGCTGATGACCACATCGACGAAGCCTACGGCCTGGAGTCCATGGTGGAAACCTTCCGCCAGTCCGAGTGGGCACACCGCGCCCCGGCCCACGTCGAGGTCCCGGTCGAGACTCGGATTGGCGACGTCGTGGTCCGGGGTCGGATCGACGCCGTGTTCCGCGATGCTGACGGCGGCTGGGACCTTGTGGACTGGAAGACCGGGCGGCGCCCGTCTGCAGCCCAGCTGAAGGTGAAGGCTGTCCAGCTCGCCGTGTACCGCCTGGCCTGGGCCCGGCTCAAAGGGGTCCCGCTCGAGGATGTCCGGGCGGCGTTCTACTACGTGGCCGACAACCAGGTGGTCCGTCCGCATGACCTCGGATCAGCGGAGAAGCTTGAGGAAATCGTGGCCGCGGCGCTGGGGGGGACAACGGTGGCGACGGCTAAGGGATCCTAGCTAGGATCCGCCACTGGTTCCGGCGGGGCCCTACCGGGACGTTATGTCTACTACGGTGATGGCGGCGGTTGACGTGTTGTCGCCGGACTCCGGCTCGTTCACTGAGTCCGGCTCCTTGCCCGAGCTCCGCTGCACGACGGCGATTGATTGCGTCGACGCGTCTCCGGCAGCGGGGGCTACCGCCTGGACGCCGTCGTCCCGGGTATCAGCCGTCGTGGCATCAGCCTGCGGGACAGCTGCGGCGGCGTTGTCACCGGGGCTTGTGTCGTTCGGTGCGGCGCTGGTGACCGTTGTGCCCTCGCCGGCGGCCTGTCCGCTGGCGCCAGGCCTGGGCGCGTCCGGGGTGCCGGCATCAGGCCGGGAGTCTGTTCCTGCGTTGGTGAGAGGCTGCACGGCCGAGCCGGGGGCAGCGGCGTCCGCCTCGCGGGGGATAGGCGTGACGTGCACGGCGGCCTTGGCACCGACGCCCGGACCAGGCGCCGAAGCACTGGGAGCGGGAGAGGCGTCCGGGGCGGGTACCGGCTCCAAAGGAAGCATCGTGACCTTGCCGACGGCAGGCGCCGTTCCTGCGGCCGGCGCGGCCGGAGCCGCTGACGCCGTCGTGGGCGCACCGGCACTGACGTCGCCTCGTTCCGCGCCCGTTTCGGGTGCCTCGACCGGCCGCGGCAGCGGTTCCACACTGATGGGCTGGCCGCCGTATTCTGCGACGTCGTCGGCCAGCGCGGCGAGCATGGACTCGGCTTCGTCGATCATGTCCTGGTTGCCGGCCGCCATGCCCTTGACGAGGTACTGGGCCAAAGCGAATTCGGCCGACAACGCCGCACGCCGCAGCAGGTGGGCATCGGGTACGTCGCGCCGGCTGGAGGTGTAGTGATCCAGGACGGCGTTCACAAAGTCCTGTTCGTTCGAGGCGACCAGCCAGGCCATATCGTCAGCCGGGTCGCCGATGCGCAGGTCGGTCCAGCCCGTAACGGCGGTCACGCGGTGGCCGTCCACGAGCAGATTGTCCTCGTGGAGGTCGCCGTGAACAACACAGGGATTGAAGCGCCAGAGGGAGACGTCTTCCATGGCGTGTTCCCAGCGCCGCAGCAGCAGTGGGGGGATCTTTCCGGTGGTGGCGGCCTGATCGAGTTCGTTGAGGCGCCGTTGGCGGAATTCGTTGGGCGTGTAGCTCGGCAGATCGGCATTGCTCACGATCGACCGCGGAAGGTCATGGATTGCAGCCAGTGCCGCCCCGATTTCCCGTGCGAGGGCGGGGGAGCCGCTGCTGAGGTCGTCAAGGGAGCGGGTGGCGCCGGCGAGGTGGGAGTACACGAACGTGCTGAGCTGGCCCTGCCGGACTGTTCCCGCCACCGTGGGCATGAGGAACGGCAGCTCGGCCCGGATACCGGGGGCGAAGGCCCGCAGCACCAGGAATTCGGTTTCCAGCCGGGCGCTGGCCTCGGCGTGCCGGGGGGAACGGACGCGCCAACGCTTGCCCTCCGAGTCCAGCAGGAGGGCCGCGTCAAAGTCTGCCGGATCGTCGGGCGCAGAGCTGACGGCGGTCGGGGTCAGGCCGGGTACCGCCGCAGTCGCTACAGCTGCCAGCTCGATTGGTTTCCTTCTCACCCTCCCACGGTAGATTGAGCGGCGCCCAAGACAGCGATGCCCTCCGGCGAGTCTTGAGATCGGTGCAAAAACAGGGAGAAAACAGGGACAAAACAGGGCCAGCACCGGGGCAAACGGCATATCCGGGGCGCCCCCGGGGAGTGCCCGGTCGCGTGGGTGGCAAATGTCAATTGTCGGCCCGAGTCAGTACGGTGGGTACATGAGTCTTGCGGAGTCACCAACCCCGTCACCAACCCCGTCCCAGAAGTCAGGGAATACGCCCACTGAACCCGCGGCACCCGAAGGTGCGGCACCCCCGGTGCAGCTTCTGCCGGCAAACCACCTGATGGATACGGTCCTTCCGGTGCGCCCGGCCCTGATCGACCGCGGGTCCGCGGCCCGGCTGAAACCCGGAATGCTCGCGGAGGTGCTCGGCACGGGGTCGGCGCGGGCCATGGTGCTCTCCGGCCGCCAGGCCTTGGTCAGCGACCACAGCCTCGTACTGCTCAGCGCGGCCGAACTCGCCGAACATCTGGCCAACACCCCGTATGCCCCGGAACACGTCATCTACCTCGGCTCGGCCCTGGCAGGGTCGGACCTTGAGGCCGGCACGGAGCTGGTCCTGTTTGTGCTGCCGGCCCAGTTCGAAGTGCGGGCCGAGGAATTCGAAACCCACATTAGCGGAATCCCCGCCGATGCTCAGTGGGCCGGCTTCCGCGAGGTCGCCGCACGTTTGAACCCCACGGACACGGCACTGTTCATCGAAGCCAGCGCCATCGCCAACTGGCATGCCACCCACACTCATTGCCCGCGGTGCGGCACGCCCACGCAGGCGGAAGCCGGCGGCTGGGTCCGCCGCTGTCCGGCCGACAACTCAGAGCACTATCCCCGGACGGATCCGGCGATCATCGTGACCGTGGTGGGGTCCGACGGGAGGCTTCTGCTTGGCGGCGGCGGTCCCCTCGACGCCAAGAACTATTCCACCCTCGCCGGCTTCGTCGAACCGGGGGAGTCGCTCGAACAGGCCGTGCTGCGCGAGATCGGCGAGGAAGTCGGGGTCCGCGTCACCGCCTCCCAATACCTCGGGTCGCAGTCCTGGCCGTTCCCCGCTTCCCTGATGCTCGGCTTCACGGCCACGACGTCGGACACCGAAGCCCGGCCCGACGGCGTCGAGGTCACCCGGGCGCGCTGGTTCAGCCGCAGCGAACTGCAGGAAGCCGTCCTAAGCGGCGAGATCGTCATTTCCAGCAGGCTCTCCATCGCCCGGTCCCTCATTGAACACTGGTACGGAGGCGTCATCCAGGACGCCGCAGACAGCGCCTGACACGGCCTGCCCCCATCCGCAGGACACCGACTACCGACTGAGCAGCAAAAGTGACCACAGAGAAATTGAACTTCAGCACCCTCCTTGGCGGCGAGACCACCGGATCCGGCGGCACTGTATCCGACGGATCCACGTCCGACGCCCTGCCCGCAGCGGACACGCGCTCGCTCGAGGAACGGATCCTCGGCGGCCTCGACGCCGAACAGCGCGAGGTCGCCAGCACCCTGCAGGGACCCATGTGCGTGCTGGCCGGCGCCGGGACTGGCAAGACCCGCGCCATCACGCACCGGATCGCCTACGGCGTGCACTCGGGCGTGTACAGCCCGCAGCGGCTCCTGGCCGTCACCTTTACCGCCCGGGCGGCCGCCGAGATGCGCAGCCGGCTCCGTGACCTGGGCGTCGGCAACGTCCAGGCCCGCACCTTCCACGCCGCGGCACTGCGCCAGTTGCAGTTTTTCTGGCCGCAGGCGGTCGGCGGAACGCTGCCCAACCTGCTGGACCACAAGGCGCAGATGATCGCCGAGGCCGCGCGGCGGCTCCGGCTTAGCACGGACCGCGCCTCCATCCGCGACCTCGCCTCCGAAATCGAGTGGGCCAAGGTCTCCATGCTCACCCCGGCGAACTACCTGGAAAACGCCCAAGGTCGCGGCACTCCGGGCGGCTTCGACCTGACCGCTGTGGCGAGAGTCTTCCAGTCCTACGAGGACGTCAAGACCGACCGCAACGTCATCGACTTCGAGGACGTGCTGCTGATCACCGTCGGCATTCTTCAGGAGGACCCCAAGGTGGCGGCGACCGTCCGGGAACAGTACCGGCACTTCGTCGTCGACGAATACCAGGACGTCTCGCCGCTGCAGCAGCGGCTCCTGGAGCTGTGGCTTGGCGGCCGCGACGACCTCTGCGTCGTGGGCGACGCCAGCCAGACCATCTACTCCTTCACCGGTGCCTCGCCGAAGCACCTGCTCGGCTTCAAGGCGATGTATCCCGAGGCTCACGTCGTCAAGCTGATCCGGGACTACCGCTCCACTCCGCAGGTGGTCAAGCTCGCCAACGACCTCCTTGCGGGCCGGCGCAGCGGCGGCCCTCTGGCGGACGCCGCATGGGCGACGCCGCTGCAGCTCGTGGCCCAGCGGCCCGCCGGCCCGGTTCCGCAGTTTACCGAGTGCTCCGACGACGAGGCCGAGGCCGCCACGGTCGCCGCCCGGATCCGCGAACTCCTCGACGCCGGCACACCGGCCAGCCAGGTCGCCGTCCTCTTCCGCACCAACGGACAGTCCGAAGCCTACGAGCAGGCGCTGGCCGCGGCAGGAATCGGCTACCAGCTGCGCGGCGGTGAACGGTTCTTCGCCCGGAAAGAAGTCCGCGACGCCATCCTGCAGCTCCGGGCCGCCACCCGGGCCGCTGCCGAAACCGCCACTCCCGAGCCGCTCGGGCAGCTGGTCCGCGACATCGTGGCCTCCCTTGGCTACACCGACGCGGCGCCCCACAGCGGCGGCGCCCTCCGGGAACGCTGGGAATCGCTGGCCGCCCTCGTGGCGCTGGCCGACGAACTCGTCATCAGCCGCGGGGAGCAGTTCAGCCTCTCCGACTTCGTCAACGAGCTCCAGGAACGGTCTCTGGCCCAGCACGCACCGACCGTCCAGGGCGTCACCCTGGCATCGCTGCACGCCGCCAAAGGCCTGGAATGGGACGCTGTGTTCCTGGTCGGACTCAGCGAGGGGCTCATGCCGATCTCCTTCGCGGACACTCCGGAAGCGGTGGATGAAGAACGCAGGCTTTTGTACGTGGGCATCACCCGCGCCCGGGAACATTTGTCGCTGTCCTGGTCCACCGCCCGGACACCGGGCGGGCGGGCCAACCGCAAGCCCTCACGCTTCCTGGACGGCCTGCGACCCGACTCGGTGGCCAGTTCGCACCTCCGCGGCAAGGGCGCCGCGCCGCGCCGGAAAGCCGCCGTCCCGGCGTCGTGCCGGGTCTGCGGAAGCATGCTCTCCAGCGGCGCGGAACGCAAGGTGGGGCGTTGCAACCAGTGCCCGCCCACCTACGAGGAACAGACGTTTGACGCGCTGAGGCAATGGCGGAAGGACGTGGCCCTGGAAGCCGACGTCCCGGCGTTTGTCGTGTTCACCGACGCCACCTTGACCGCCATCGCCGAGGCCCGCCCCGAATCCCTGGAACAGTTGGCCAAACTCGCCGGCGTGGGCCCGTCCAAGCTGGAAAAGTATGGCGAGGCCGTCCTGACGGTCCTGGCGGAAAATACAGGGCACTGATGGCCGGCCCCACTACACCGCTGACCACCGCCGACGGCGCCCCGGTGGTCGTCCGCCGGTCCGCCCGCCGCCGCCGGACTGTTGCCGCTTTCTGGGAAGACGGCACCGCGGTAGTCGCCATCCCCGCCTCGTTCTCCAGGGCCCAGGAACGGGAATGGGTCCACCGGATGCTCGAGAAGCTTCGGCTCCAAGGAGCTCGCGGCGCGGCCGGTGCCGGCCGGCGGCGCCCCCGCAGCGATGCCGATCTTGCCGCCCACGCCGCCGAACTTTCCGCGAAGTACCTGGGCGGGAGGGCGGTGCCGTCCTCCGTCCGCTGGGTCACCAACCAGAACTCGCGCTGGGGTTCGGCGACCCCGTCGGAAGGAACCATCCGGCTCTCGGCCAAACTTCAGCCCATGCCCCAGTGGGTGATCGACTATGTGCTGCTCCACGAACTCGCCCACCTGCTGGTGGCCGGCCACGACGCCGCCTTCTGGCGGCTGCTCACGGCGTACCCCGAGACGGAGCGCGCCAAGGCATTCCTCGAGGGCGTCTCGTTCGCGACGTCACGGGGCCTGGCGCCCGGCGGGGGATACGACGAAGCCCCGGACGGAACCGAAGTCCCGGCCGGGGCCAACTAGCTACGCTTTGGGGCTGCCGCCCGCTTCCGGCCCGCCGTCGCCGCTCTGGTCTTCCTCAGTGGCTGCCGGCGGTTCCTGACCGGAACCGGCGGACTCCTCAGGTGCGCTGGAGGCAGAGGCGTCGGAAGCGGCGGAACCAGTGTCAGCGGGCTCGTCGAAGCCTCCGTCCAGCAGCTTCTGCAGGGCGTCATCGACCTCGCTGTCGCTGGCTTCGGCAAGCTTGCGGCGTTCGCTGAAGCCCTGCGGATCATCCAAGTCCTCCGCTGTGGGCAGCAGATCAGGGTGCTGCCAGACGGCGTCGCGGCCCTCGATCCCGCGTTCGGCCTTGAGCGAAGCCCAGAGCGTGGCGGCCTCGCGGAGCCGTCGCGGCCGCAGCTCAAGCCCCACGAGGGAGGAGAACGCGTGCTCCGCGGGGCCTCCGGTGGCCCGGCGCCGCCGGACGGTCTCGCGCAGTGCGGCGGCGGAGGGCAGCAGCTTCTCGGTGGCGCCCCACGTGAGTTCGTCCACCCAGCCCTCCACCAGGGCGAGGGCCGTCTCCAGCTTCTCGAGGGCCTGTTCCTGGGCGGGTGTGCGCTGCGGCATGAAGACACCCTGGGAGAGCGCCTCCTGGATGCCTTCCGGGTTGCTGGGGTCGATGTCCCGTGCCAGTTCCTCGATCTTGGACGTGTCGATGTGGATCCCGCGGGCGTAGGCCTCGATCGCGCTGAGGAGATGTCCGCGCAGCCACGGGACCTGCACGAACAGCCGGGCGTGGGCTGCCTCGCGCACTGCCAAGAACAGGCGGATGTCGTTCTCGGGCAGGCTGAGGCCCTCACCGAATTTCGCCACATTGGCCGGCAGAAGCGCCATTTCGAGATCGGCCAGGGGAACGCCGATGTCCGTCGAGCTGACAACCTCGGCCGAGAGGGCACCGATCGCCTGACCCAGCTGCATGCCGAAGATCGCCCCGCCCATGTTCTGGATCATCGAGGAGGCGCCACCCATCATGGATTTCATTTCCTCGGGCATCTGCTCGGTCATGGCAGCGGAAAGTGCGTTGGCAATGCTGTTGGCGACGGGCTCGGTCAGCCGCTTCCACGTTCCAAGGGTTTCCTCGACCCATTCGGCACGAGACCAGGCCCGGCCGATCAGTCCCGTGGCGGGAAGCCCCGTGACCTGGTCGAGCCAGAGCTCGGCGAGCCGCAGGGCCTCGTCGACTTCGCGCGACTGCTGGGACGTGACCGAGGGATCCGATCCGCTGGCGGCCACGCGCCGGGCGTTCTCATGCGCCAGCTGCCAATTGACGGGCCCCTCTGACGGAGCGCTCATCATCGCTTGCACCTGCGAGAACATTTGGGCCAGGAGGTTCGGGTCGTCCGGCAGGCCTGCTGCCTTGGCGAGTTCAGCGGGGTCGATGTTGCCCATGCCCTGGCCGCCCATCAGGTTCTTGAGCATTTCTGCCAGGGGATCCTTGGGTTCCTCGTCGCCATTGGACGGATTGAGTGGGTTGGAGGTCATGATCCCGCCGATCGTCGGTGTGGCTGTTTCTCAACTTCACGGTACCCCCCTGCAAGAGCGGCTGTCTGCCGAAACCGCGCCACGTTCGCTGTAGGCAAAGAGCCATCCTGGCCGCCCAACGCGTAGTCTTGGAAGTTGGAATATTTGCACGCGGCAGCCTCGGGTTAGGCTGTGGCCCAGGTGCGGGCTCAAGGCGTCCTGTCAGGATGCCTTGGCAGGCTTGTCCTGACAGGGTTGTCCTGTCAGGAATCCTGTCAGGGGCCGCCGCCCCCGCGCCGGCACGGAGAGGTCGTTCAATGACAATCACCCAGGGTGAGCAGCCCGCCAGCGACCCCGCGGCCGGGCCGGTCCGGGGCCGAAGGATGCGCCTTCCGGGCACCGGCGCCCCGCGGACGCGCGGCAACCGCTCGTCAGCCATGCTCGTCTCGGGGGTGCTGACCCTGGCGCTCGGCATCACCGCGGTGATCCTGCCGGTGCCCTACGTGGTCGAGTCTCCCGGGCCCACGTTCAACACCATCGGCGAGGACAACGGCAAGCCGGTCATCAGCGTCACCGGCCACGAGACCTTTCCCGCCAAGGGCAACCTGGATCTCACCACGGTCTATGTCGACGGCGGCCCCAACGGACCGGTCAGCGTCTTCGAGGCGTTTTCCGCGTGGCTCAACGGCACCAAGGCCGTCTACCCCCAGGAACTGCTGTTCCCGACCGGGGTGACGAAGGAACAATCCCAGCAGGAGAGCGCCACGGCGATGACCACCTCCCAGGAGAACGCCGTCGCCGCGGCACTGAAAGAACTCAACATCCCGTTCGAGCAGAAAATGCAGGTCGCCGGGCTCCCGGACGACTCCGCCTCGAAGGGGGTGCTGCAGTCGGGCGACGTTTTGGTCTCGATCAATGACAAGCCCATCACGTCCCTCGGCGTCGTCCAGGCAGAACTGGCCGCAGGCAACGGTAAGTCCGTCAAGGTCATCGTGGACCGTGCCGGCAGCCAAGTGCCCGCCACCATTACTCCAGCCAAGAACAGTGCCGGCCGCTACATCCTCGGCGTCATACTGCAGTACAAGTTCACCTTCCCCTTTGACGTCAAGATCTCCCTCGACAAGGTCGGCGGCCCCAGCGCCGGCATGATGTTCGCTCTCGGCATCATTGACACTGTCACCCCCGGGGATCTGACCGGAGGCAAGCACATCGCGGGCACGGGAACCATTTCCCCCGACGGCGCCGTGGGGCCCATCGGCGGGATCGCCCAGAAAATGCAGGGAGCACGGTCCGGCGGGGCCACGCTGTTCCTGGCGCCGGCTTCCAACTGCGAGGACGTGGTGGGCCACATTCCCGGCGGGCTTCAAGTCGTCAAGGTGGAGAACCTCACGGACGCACGCAAAGCAGTTGAACTGGCCGCTTCAGGCGGCGACACATCCGGCCTCCCCGTGTGCACCAGCAACTAGACTGGCCGCGGAACTAAGCACCCGCGTCACTCGTGGCACTAATGACGGCCGCTGCCGTCCGTCGGGGACCCTGCTGTAGGGCACTGACGGAACGGCGGGGGAGGCCGTTAGAATGCATCAACCCTGCAATACGGCACTTTGTCGCAGGACTGAATCACAGCAGCGACGAATAACTAAAAACCCGCAGTAGACGACCAGCTATGAGGTACCGAGTTTGTCCCGTCCCGCCAGCACTGTCCCGCCCGGAAGACCCCAGACACGACGCGGCGCCCTGACGCCAACGCTGATCATCGTGGCCCTGATCGTGGTCGGATTCATCTTCTTCGCCAATGTCTGGACGGATGTCCTCTGGTACCAGCAGCTGGGCTTCTTCGAAGTGTTCCTGACCGAAAACGTGTCCAAGATCGTGATTTTCCTGACCGGGTTCGCCGTCATGTTTGCCGCCGTCTTCTTCGCCATCCGCATTGCCTACCACGCGCGGCCGGTCTATGCCCCCGATTCGGAAATCCGGGACAACCTGAACCGCTACCAGGTCCAGCTCGAACCCATCCGGCGCGTGGTGATGGTGGGTATTCCCATCCTCTTTGGCCTTTTCGCCGGTAGCGCCGCCGCCAGCCAATGGCAAAAAGTCCTCCTATTCCTGAACCAGGAGCCGTTCGGCCAGAACGATCCGCAGTTCAACCTGGACATCAGCTTCTACCTCATGACTCTTCCCTTCCTCGGCTTCGTCACCGGGTTTCTGATCAGCGTCACGGTGGTCGCGGGACTCGCCGGCATCCTGACCCACTACCTCTACGGCAGCATCCGGATCATGGAACGCGGGATTTTCACCAGCCGCGCCGCACAGATCCACCTGGCAGTCACGGGCGCCGCCTTCCTCCTGCTGCTGGGCGTCAACTTTTGGCTGGACCGCTATTCCACGGTGCAGAACAACGGCGGCCGCTGGGCCGGTGCGCTGTACACGGACGTGAACGCCGTCATTCCGACCAAGTCCATCCTGGCTGTGGCCGCGGGCCTTGTGGCCGTGCTGTTCATCGTCGCCGCAGTGATCGGCAAGTGGCGGCTTCCGGTGATCGGCACCGCCATGCTGGTCATCACGGCCATCCTTGCCGGCGGTGTCTACCCGTGGGTCATCCAGCAGTTCCAGGTCCGGCCCTCGGAGCAGACACTGGAGAACGAATACATCAAGCGGAACATCGCCATGACCCGTGCCGCCTACGGCCTGGATAAGGTCCAGGAAAGTCGGTACAACGCCACCACCAACGCCACCACCGGTGCACTGGCCCCCGATGCGCAGACCACCGCCAACATCCGCCTGCTGGATCCGAACCTGATCTCGGATGCGTTCTCGCAACTTGAGCAGTACCGGCCCTACTACCAGTTCCCCAAGGCCCTGAACGTGGACCGCTACCAGATCGACGGCAAGACCCAGGACACGGTCATCGCGGTCCGTGAGCTCAACCCGGATGGACTCGCCACCAACCAGCAGTCCTGGCTGAACCGGCACGTGGTCTACACGCACGGCTATGGCGTCGTCGCGGCCAAGGGCAACACGTTCACCGTGGACGGCAAGCCGGACTTCCTGCAGGCGGGCATCCCGTCCACCGGTGTGCTCGGCAACGACACGACCTACCAGCCCCGCATCTACTTCGGCGAGAACTCGCCAGACTACTCGATCGTCGGCGCGCCGGAGGGCGCACCCCACCGTGAGCAGGACCGCCCCGCGGCCAAGGAAGGCGACGGCGAAACGCAGTACACCTTCACCGGCAACGGCGGCCCGAACGTCGGCAGCTTCTTCAACAAGATCCTTTATTCGATCAAGTTCCAGTCCTCGGACATGCTGCTCTCCGACGGCGTTAACGCCGACTCGCAGATCCTCTACGACCGCAACCCGCGGGACCGCGTGGAGAAGGTTGCGCCGTACCTGACGGTGGACGGCAACGCCTACCCCGCCGTCGTCGACGGCCGGGTGAAGTGGATCGTGGACGGGTACACCACCAGCCCGTACTTCCCTTACTCCCAGCAGGAGCAGCTGTCCGCCGCCACGGCCGACTCCCAGACCGCCGCGAACCGGACGGTAGCCCTGCCGAACAGCTCGGTGAACTACATCCGCAACTCGGTCAAGGCCACCGTGGATGCCTATGACGGCTCCGTCACGCTCTACGCGTGGGACGACCAGGACCCCGTACTGAAGGCCTGGCAGAAGGTGTTTCCGACGTCCCTGAAGCCGTATTCGGAGATGTCCGGTGCGCTCATGAGCCACGTGCGGTACCCGGAGGACCTGTTCAAGGTCCAGCGCGAACTTCTTGGCCGCTACCACGTGACCAACCCGGACGCCTTCTACACCAACAATGACGCGTGGTCCGTCCCGAACGACCCCACCGTCCAGGACGAGGTCAAACAGCCGCCGTACTACATGTCGCTGAAGATGCCCGACCAGGACAAGCCGGCGTTCCAGCTGACCTCGTCGTTCATCCCGCAGGTGGTCAACGGCAATGCCCGCAACGTGCTGTACGGCTATCTGGCCGCAGACTCCGACGCAGGCAGCCAGAAGGGCGTCAAGGCGGCCAGCTACGGCCAGCTCAGACTCCTGCAGATCCCGCCGGAAACCCAGGTCCCCGGCCCCGGCCAGGCGCAGAACAAGTTCAACTCCGACCCCACCGTTTCGCAGGCCCTCAACTTGCTGCGCCAGGGTGCGTCGGCGGTGCTCAACGGCAACCTCCTGACCCTGCCGGTCGGTGGCGGCATGGTGTACGTCCAGCCCGTATATCTGCGGTCCACGGGTGAAACCTCCTACCCGACACTGCAACGGGTCCTCGTGGCGTTCGGCGACAAGATCGGCTTCGCGCCGACGCTGAACGAGGCACTGAACCAGCTGTTCGGCGGAAACTCCGGGGCGGCGGCAGGGGACTCGGCGAACAAGGGACAAGCCCCGGCCGCCCCCGGAGGCACCACGCCGGCTCCCGGAACCACGGATGCCAAAGCGGAGCTGAAGGCCGCCCTCGATGACGCCAACGCTGCCATCAAGGCGGGCCAGGACGCCCTCGCGAAGGGTGACTTCGCCGCATACGGTGACCAGCAGAAGAAGCTCGCGGCCGCTCTGCAGAAGGCGCTCGAAGCCGAAGCGAAGCTGGAAGTGACGCCGACACCGGCACCGGCAGGCGTCGCGTCACCCACGCCGTCGGCCACCCCGTCAGCAACAGCCGGCGGCTAACGCTGCAGTAGGACCGGGCGCACGTTGCCCGGAAGGCCATACAGGCCGGGACTGCCTTTCACGGAGAGGCAGTCCCGGCCTGTGGGCTTTCAGGGCGGCTCACGCGGGCGGCGAGATGCACATCACGTCACCTCGATTTGGCCTCAAGTTCACCGGCAGGTAGAGTTGATAGTGCGACGCGGGGTGGAGCAGTTCGGTAGCTCGCTGGGCTCATAACCCAGAGGTCACAGGTTCAAATCCTGTCCCCGCAACTGGAGAAGAGGTCCGGAACACTGGAAACAGTGTTCCGGACCTTTTGTTTTAAGCTCCGGGGCGCTGTGTTCTGTCCCTCGGGCGCTAATCCCTCACCCCGCCCTGGTTCACGGCCACGTTCCGTGACTGTGCCGGATCAGCCCCGCGCAGGGGCCCGCGGGGGCAGGTGGTCATGGCGCCTCCGAAAGTACGGTAGTGTTGATCAAGCGACGCGGGGTGGAGCAGTTCGGTAGCTCGCTGGGCTCATAACCCAGAGGTCACAGGTTCAAATCCTGTCCCCGCAACCAGTAAGCACCAGCGGTGCACAGGAAAGGCCCGGATCGTCAGATCCGGGCCTTTCCCGTTGCCTGCCTGTCCCGTCGCCTGACCTGTTGTCCGGCGGTTGCGCCGGGCCTCAGCCGTCCTTGAGCCGCTGGTAGGTCGCCAGTGCCCTGGCCCGGGTTTCGGCAAGGTCCACGATGGGTGGCGGATAGCCGGGGGCGGCGCCGTCGGCCTTCCAGGGTTCGTGCACCGCCTTGTCGTCCAGGCCGGCAAGCTCCGGGACGAACTGACGCAGGTAGCGGCCGGCCGCGTCGAACTTCTTGCTCTGGGTGACCGGGTTGAAGATGCGGAAGTAGGGCGAGGCGTCGGCGCCTGACCCGGCCACCCACTGCCAGTTCGCCGGGTTGCTCGCGGAATCGGCGTCCACCAGAGTGTCCCAGAACCACGCTTCGCCCAGCCGCCAGTCGGCCAGGAGGTTCTTCACCAGGAAGGACGCCGCCGCCATCCGCACGCGGTTGTGCATCCAGCCGGTGTGCCAGAGCTGGCGCATGCCGGCGTCGACCAGCGGATAACCGGTGCCGCCCTGCTGCCAGGCCGCCAGCTCGGCTCCCGAGGGCGGCTGCCACTCGAAGCGGTCGAACTCGGGCCGGTAATTCCGGGTCGCCAGGTCCGGGTTCTCGTAGAGCAGCTGCCAGCAGAATTCCCGCCAGCCGAGTTCGGAGCGGAAGATCCCGACGTCGGCCGGTGCGCCCGGCGCAAAGTGTTCGCGCAGTGTGTGCCAGATCCGGAACGGGCTGATTTCGCCAAAGCGCAGGTGCGGGGACAGCCGGCTGGTGCCTTCGACGCCGGGGGTGTCGCGGCCGGTGCCGTATTCGGCTGCGGGCCCGTCCACGAAATCCGCCAGGCGGCTGTGGGCGCCTGCTTCTCCCGGTGTCCAGGTGGCGGCCAGGCCGGCGCTCCAGTCGGGTTGCCGGGGGAGCAGGCCCCAGCCGTCCAGCGGCTCGCTTGCAGGCAGCCGCCCGTCGCCGGTGCGTGCCGGGGCCGGCAGACGGCCCGGGGCCGTCAAGGGCATGCGGGGTTCGGCGCCGGCCACACAGGCCCTCCAGAACGGCGTGAAGACCCTGTAGGGCCCCCCGCTGCCGGTCCGCACGGTCCACGGTTCGAACATGAGGTTGGCCTGGAAGCTTGTGGCGCCGATGCCCTCCGCCGTGGCCCAGGTCTTCAGGCCTGCATCGACACTGCGTTCGGGCGCACCGTAGCGGCGGTTCCACAGCAAGGTGTCTGCAGAGGTTTCCGCGGCGACGTCCTGGATGATCTGCGCGGCAGGTCCGCGGCGGAGCACCAGCCGCGAACCCGCGGCCTCCAAATCGGCGGCGAGTGCGGCCAGGGAGTGATGGAGCCACCATTTCACGGCTCCGCCCAGCGGCCGGACGCCGGGCGATTCCTCGTCGAGGACATAGACAACGGTCAGGGGTGTGCCCAGGGCGGCGGCCTCCGTCAGCGCAGGATTGTCATCCAGCCGGAGGTCGTCACGGAGCCAGACAAGGGTCGCAGACATGGGTCCACGCTACACGCGGGAGCCACAGGCCCGGCACAACAGGCCCGGCACAACAAGGGCCGGATCCCGGCGGCAGAACCTGGTATGTCAGGCTGGGCCGCCGGAGTCCGGCCCCTGGCTCGTTCTTGGGCGCCGACACCGGGCGCCGGGTGGCCGTTTAGAGCTTGTCGAAGTCGGCCTCGTCGACCGTGGAGCCGGAGGCAGCACCGTTGCCGGTGCCGATGGCCGCGGGGGAGCCACCGGACTTCATCGCGGCCAGCCGGGCCTCGATCTCGGTCTGCTCGCCCATGTCTTCCAGCGAATTGAACTGGGCGTCCAGGCTTGAGGCTGCAAGCTCCTGTTGGCCACGGACCTTGGCTTCCTCGCGGCGGATCTTCTCTTCGAAGCGGCCTACCTCGGAGGTGGGGTCCATGATGTTGATGCTCTTGAGGGCGTCATGGACCTGGCTTTGGGCCGCGACGGTCTTGGACCGGGCCACCAGCTCATTGCGCTTGCTGGTCAGTTCGTTGAGCTTGCCCTTCATCTGGTCAAGGCCGTGCTTGAGCTTGTCCACCACTTCGGTCTGGGCTGCGATGTTCGGCGCGGCGGACTTGGCCTCGTTTTCCGAGGCGATCTGGCGCTGCAGTGCAACCTTGGCGAGGTTGTCGAACTTCTCCGCGTCACCGACGTCGCCCTTGGCGCGGTATTCGTCGGCTTTGCGGGATGCGGCGAGGGCCTTGTTGCCCCAGTCCTGGGCGTTGCGGATGTCCTCGTTGTAGTCGTCCTGAAGCATCCGCAGGTTGCCGATGGTCTGTGCCACAGCGGACTCAGCCTCCGCAATGTTGTTCGTGTAGTCACGGACCATCTGGTCCAGCATTTTCTGCGGATCTTCGGCCTGGTCCAGCAAGGAGTTGATGTTGGCCTTCGCCAGCTGCGCCATGCGGCCGAAGATGGACTGCTTAACCATGGTGTTACCTTTCGTCCTGCTCAGTTGTCTCACTGATTCCAGTGAACCGTTGATGTGTCTCTTCTATCCGCTGTTTGGTCTATCCGCTGTCCGGTCCCATGGCCCGGCACGTGGTCTCTAATGGTTCGGGGCTGTTGCCGTGCAGCACGTGGGAAGAAGTCTAGAAACTGCCGGAGTCGCCTCCGCCGAAGTCGCCGCCTCCACCGAAGTCGCCTCCGCCCCAACCGCCGCCGGAATCGCCGCCTCCGCCCCAGCCTCCGCCGCCACCTCCGCCCCCGCCATGGAGGATCGAGTTGATGAGGATTCCGCCGAGGATCGCGCCGCCGAGGCCTCCGCCGCCGCTGCCGCCGAACATCCCGCCGTGCCCGTAGCCCTGGTTGGCGTAGCCGCCGAAGTGGTCAACGTCGGACTGTGCCAGCTGCGCAGCCTGGGCCGCAAGGGCGTAGGCCTGCTGCGCGTACTGCAGTGCGGTCACGGGGTCGTTGCGGGAGATGGAGAGCGCGTAGTCCAGGTTCCGCTGGGCCTCGGCCAGTCGCGTGCGGGCCTCGGTGCCCACGCCGCCGCGGCGGGCGGTGATATAGTCCGACGTCGCGCTGATCTGCGCCTGGGCCGATGTGATGGTCTGTTGCAGCGAGGCCTGGGCGCGGCGCGCCTGTTCCTGCTGGTCGCGGATTCCGCTGAGCGACTCATCGAGGGTCTGGTGCGCGGCGGTCACGCGTTCCAGCGTGGCGACGGGATCGATCTTGCCGCCCTGGATTTCCGCCTTGACCTGGGCAAGGGCGGCTTCCACGGCAGCGACCGGTCCCGAAAGTTCCGGATGGGCGCCGGACTGGATCATCACCTTGGCCTGCGCCAAGTCCTGGGCGGTATCGACGACGGCGGTTTCCAGGCCGCTGCGCGCCTCGCCGAGGCTGTCGGCCACCTTGGTGATGGCGCCGATCAGCACGTTTGTCTGGTGCAGGCTTTCTTCCGCGGCGCGCACGGCCACGGCGGCGAGACTGTTTTCGCCCGCGGCGAGTTTTTCCTTCGCAGCGGTGGAAGCGTTCTGCACGAAGTCGAGGCGTTCCTTGGCCTGCTTGATATTGTCGGCCACCTGGACCAAGGCACTCTCGGCGTACTTGGCGCGCAGATCCGTCAGCGACTGTTCGGCGCTGGCAATCTTTGCTTCGGCTTCCGCGGCTCCGGCGCCGACGGCGGCGAGGGCCTCGGGGGCGTTCTTCTCCAGCTCCCGCAGGGAATCGAAGTCCGCTTTCTGCTCCTGCAGCGATGCCAGGGCGGCTTCGGAACGGCGGATGATTTCCCCGAGCCAGCTCCGCTGCTGTTCCTCGGTATCGGGAATGTGGTCATCGAGCTGCTGCTGAAGCTTGAAGGACTCCGTCATGTGGGCCTTGGCCTCTTGCAGTGCCTTGGTGAAGTTTCCCACCGCGGAGTCACCGTACTGGGCCTGGGCGAATCCAAGTTCCTGCTCGCTGGACTTGATGGCGTCATCGGCCTCGATCAGCAGGGAATCGCTCTTGCGGCGCAACTCTGCCACGCTGAGACCCGCCAGCGGGTCCGGCTGGGCACCTTGCGTTCCGCCGGAGGCGCCGGAACCTTGGGCGGCCTTCTTGCGGCGGCTGCGGAAGTAGAGGTAGGCCCCCGCTCCGCCCACGGCCACGACGCCGACTCCCACCAGGACGGCGTTGCCCGCCCCGGCTTCGGACGGCACGGTGCCGCTGCCCCCGGCCGCCGCGTCGCCCACCGCAGCGGCGGTATCAATCGCCGCCTGCGCGAAGTCGCGCTTTCCGCCGGCCAGGTTCGGAACGATGGCGTTTTGGGTGATGTTGGATGTCTTGGAGTAGATGGCGCTGGCCGAGTTGGGAGAGAAGTAGTACTTGCCGTCGTCGGACATGGTGAGGATGACGTCGGCCTTGCCCATGCCCTTGTTGGTCGCCACGGCCACGGCCCAGGCCTTAGGGTCCGAGGGGTTCTCGAACGTCTTGGCCGTAACGACGTACAGGTTGTACTTGTGGTCCTTCAGGAGCTTCTGGATGGCGTCCTGGACTTCGCCCTTGCGGCTGCCGAGCACGTTTGCGCTGTCCACGATGTTTTGCCCGGACGGGATAGTCACCGGGTCTTCGGCCAGGGCCGGAGCGGCAGGAAGCGCCAGCAATCCAGCCACGCCAAGGACGGCGAGGAAACGAATCATCTTAGACCGCATGTGCAACCCTTCAGCACTTCTGGGACCGGTTCGGTCGAACCAGCCGTCACAGAATGCAGCAGCGCCCCCACGCAGATGTAAAGCCGCAGGTCGCTGTGGCAATTCCATTTGATTCTATGGTGCACCCAAATGGCAGTCCACCTTGGGGAATATGCCACCAGCGAAAAGCGCTTAAGCTGGCAAACCGGCAATCAGGCCGCTGTCCATCCGTTCAGGAACCTCCCAGCAAATGTCCGCTTTAGTGTCAGTCTGAGCGACCATAGTTATAGGCAGACGAGGATGAAAGGAAGTCTCATGACTGAGAACCCAGTGCCGGGTGCGTCACCGGAGCCGACACAACAGAACCGGGGACCGGCCGAACCGCAGGAGGGCGCCCCGGCGCAGCCGAATGCCTCAGCGCAGCCGAATGCCTCGGCGCAGCCGCATGGCGCCCACACCCCGGAGACGGCACCCGGAACCCCGGCACCCGAGAACCCGACGCTTCGGCTGGACGGCGCCGAGGACGGCTCGCCGCGTCCGGTCTACCCGCAGCACCAGCCGGCCCCGGCCCAGCCTTCCCAGCCACAGCACCCCGGTGCCGACACCCAGCAGTTCGGTGCCCCTGCGCCGCACACAGGCCCGTACGACGCTCCCGCCCATCCCGGCCAGGGTCACGGCCAGCCTGCCCAGCCCCCGTACGGCCAGGCTCAGCAAGCACATTCCCCGTACAGCCAGGCGCCCTACGGCGCCCACCCGGGCAACCAGCCGACGTCGGCCTATGCCCCCGGCGCGAGCTTTGTGAACAACCCCGCCCACGCCCCTAAGCGCAAGGCGGCGTTCGGCGTCCCTGTCCTCATCGCCAGCATCGTGGCGGCCGGCCTGATCGGCGGCGGCGTGGTGGCGGGCAGCAACGCTCTGCTGGCCGACCGTACCTCCACAGCCTCCACGAGCAACACGAGCCAGGCCGGGCCGGTGATCGTCAACAACAGGGACGACGTCAACGCCATCAGCGCCGCAGCCCTGAAAGCTTCCCCCAGCGTGGTGACCATCAAGGCCACCAGCGGCAGCGACGGCGGCACCGGCAGCGGCATCATCCTTGACACGGACGGCCATGTGCTGACCAATACCCACGTGGTAACCCTCGACGGCAAGGCCGCCAACGCCACCATGGAGGTCCGGACCAGTGACGGCAAGGTCTACTCCGCGAAGATCGTCGGTACCGACCCGCTCTCCGATCTCGCCGTGATCAAGATCGACAACCCCTCCGGACTGGTCCCGGCCACGCTGGGTGACTCGAACAAGCTGAATGTCGGTGACACCGCCGTCGCCATCGGCTCGCCGCTCGGCCTCACCGGAACCGTCACCGACGGCATCGTCTCCACCCTGAACCGGACCATCAGCGTGGCATCCTCGGCCGCGCCGAAGGGCGGGGCAGACAACTCCCAGGGCGGTGACCAGGGCTTCCAGTTCGCACCCCCCGGCGGCGGCCAGACCCAGAGCACCGCTGACCAGGGATCCATCTCGATCAACGTCATCCAGACGGACGCGGCCATCAACCCGGGCAACTCCGGCGGCGCACTGGTAAACACGAAGGGCGAAATCATCGGCGTCAACGTCGCGATCGCCTCCGCCGGCGGCGACTCGTCCACCGGCAGCAGCAACGGCAACATCGGCGTGGGATTCAGCATCCCGATCAACAACGCCAAGCGCGTGGCCCAGGAGATCATCAGCAACGGCAAGGCCACCCACGCACAGTTCGGCGTGAGCGTGAAAGCCAAGGCGGCAGGAACGTCCTCCTCCGGGTTCTCGGTGGGCGCCGAGGTCGCGACCGTCGAGCCCGGCTCGGCGGCTGACAAGGCCGGCATCAAGGTTGGCGACGTCGTGACGAAGTTCCAGGACCTGACCATCAGCGATCCCAACCAGTTGACCGCCGCGGTGCGCGAACAGCCGGCCGGGGCCACGGTCAAGGTCACGGTGCTGCGCGGCGGCCAGCCGAAGGAAGTCGATGTAACCCTCGGCACTGCTGCCGACCAATAGAGGCAGTAGCCGACAGACAGCAGAGAGGCCGGGCGGCACCGAAAGGTGCCGCCCGGCCTTTGCCGTGCCGGGAACTTACCCGACGCCTCCACGACGCATGCACGGTGCTGACACAGGCGTTAACCCAGGCCGCGCGGCGCGGCAGCTATATGGTTAGCTAGGAAGAGCCCGGCTACCGGGCGTTCCGTGGCCATGACCCCGTCAGGGGCGGCTATCCACCCGCATGGAAGGCTGCTGTAGACACAGTGGAAGAGACCCTGAAAATCATTGTGCTGGTCAAGCACGTCCCGGATGCGCAGTTCGACCGCCACCTCACTGGCGAGGGCAACACCGCGGACCGCTCCGAAAGTATCCTGTCCGAACTGGATGAATACGCCCTGGAGGCGGCGCTGCAGCTGATTGAGGCCCGCGGCGGGGAAGCGGCCGGGAACAAGGTCATCGCCCTGAGCATGGGGCCGGCAGCTGCCGTCAACGCGGTGAAGAAGTCCCTCCAGATCGGGGCCACGGAAGGCGTGCACCTCAGCGACGAGGCCCTGGCCGGCTCCGATGCCGCGGCCACCTCGCTGGCACTGGCCGCCGCCATCCGCCACCTCGGCGCGGACACCCCCGCGGACCTCATCGTCACCGGCATGGCTTCCACGGACGGCGAGACCTCGCTGGTCCCGGCGCAGCTCGCCGAGCGGCTGGGGCTTCCACAGGTAACTTTTGCGGCGTCGCTGGAGCTCGACGGCGGCAAGCTCACCGCCCGCCGCGACGGCGACACGCACGCGGACACCGTTGAGGCCGAACTGCCGGCCGTCGTCTCGGTTACGGACCAGATCAATGACCCCCGGTACCCGAACTTCAAGGGCATCATGGCGGCAAAGAAGAAGACCATCACCACCTTGAGCCTGGCCGACATCGGCGTTGACGCGGCCCAGGTGGGCAAGTCCGGCTCCTGGACCGCCGTCGAGACCGCCGAGGCCCGCCCGCCGCGCACGGCCGGCACCATCATCACCGACGAAGGCGACGCCGGCATCCAGCTGGTCGAGTTCCTGGCCGCCCAGAAGCTGCTCTAAAGGGGAATAACCGAACATGGCAAAAGTACTCGTTTTCATCGACAACCCCGGCCAGGCGCTGAAGAAGTCGAGCCTGGAACTGCTCACGATCGCCCGCTCCCTGGGCGAGACCGTTGCCGCTGTCAACGGCGAGCTGCACGCAGATGCCGCTGCGGTCCTGGCGGCCTACGGCGCCGAGGCGCTTTACCGCCCGGCCGCCGCAGACCTCGACGACTACCTCGTGGGACCCAAAGCGGCGTTCCTGGCCGCAGCCGTTGACGCGGCCGGAGCCGACGTGGTCCTGACCGAGAACTCGGCCGAGGGCAAGGAGATCGCCGCCCGGCTCGGTATCAGGCTCGGCGCCGGCGTCATCACCGACGTCGTGGCGGTCGATCCCGACGGAACCGCGCACAAGTCGGTGCTGGCCGGGTCCTACACCACCACCGCGAAGGCCACGACGCCCGTTTCCGTGCTGACTGTAAAGCCCAACAGCGTCACGCCCGAGCCCGCGGTGTCGGCTACGGCGCCGGGCAGCGTCACAGTCCAGCTTCCGGCCGGTGCCACCGCGGCCGCCGCCCGGGTCACGGCGCGCAACGAAAAGCCTGCCAGCGGGCGTCCGGATCTGACCGAGGCGCGCATCGTCGTGGCGGGCGGTCGGGGCGTGGACGGCAACTTCGGTCCGCTGGAGGACCTCGCGGACGCCCTGGACGCGGCCATCGGCGCTTCGCGGGCCGCCACGGACGCCGGCTGGATCGGCCACGACGCGCAGATCGGCCAGACCGGCAAGACCGTCTCGCCGCAGCTCTACATTTCCGCGGGCATCTCCGGCGCCATCCAGCAGAAGGCCGGCATGCAGACCGCCAAGGTGATCGTCGCAGTGAACAAGGACGCCGAATCGCCGGTTTTCGAGATCGCCGACTTCGGCATTGTGGGCGACCTCTTCCAAGTGCTGCCCCAGGCCACTGCAGAAATCAAAAAGCGCAAAGGCTGACCCATGAGCACCAACGCCGCCCCGGCGCAAAGCCCGCTCCATCCGGAGACTTCCCGGATCGAGCGGGTGCTTTGTTTCACGGCCCACCCGGACGACATTGATTTCGGCGCCGCCGGCACGATTGCGGCCTGGACGGCCGCCGGAGTCCAGGTCAGCTACTGCATCATGACCGACGGCGATGCGGGCGGCTTCGATCCCGCGCAGCGCGACGAAATCGTGCGGCTGCGCATCGCGGAGCAGCAGCGCGCGGCCGCCTTGGTCGGAGTCACGGACATCCACTACCTGCACCAGCGCGACGGCTATCTTGAACCCTCGCATGAGGTGATGCGTGAAGTGGTGCGTCTGATCCGCCAGCTCCGGCCCGACGTCGTGCTGTCGATGCATCCGGAACGCAGCTGGAACCGGATCCAGAAAAGCCACCCGGACCACCTGGCCGTGGGGGAGGCCGTGACCCGCGCCGTGTACCCGGCCCTGGAAAACCCCTTCGCGTACCCGGAACTGGCCGAGTCCGGGCTGGAGGCCTATAAGCTGCCCTGGCTCTGGCTCTTCGCCGGGCCCGAAGAACGCGAAAACCACTTCGTCGACGTCACCGAGCATGTCGACAGCAAGCTTGCCGCCATCCACATCCACGTCAGCCAGCACCCCGACGTCGATGCCATGGAGCGCACGGTCCGCGGCCTCATGCTTAGCACCGGGGCGCGCGGCGGGCTGCCGGCCGGGCGCAGCGCCGAGGCCTTCCACGTCGTCACAGTCAACGGCCCGGGGACCATCGCCGGGTTCTAGTGTTGCCGCAGCACATCGTCTGCCATATGCTGGCCTCTGTTTAAATCATATTTATTTGATGGAAGGCAGACTTTGATGGCGAAGACTGCGCAACACCCCGTTCTCGTGATCATGGGGGTCTCCGGATCGGGCAAATCGACCGTTGCGGGACTGCTGGCCGGCAGGCTGGGCTGGGATCTCGCCGAGGGCGACGACCTGCACCCTGAATCGAATGTGGCCAAGATGCATGCCGGCCAGCCGCTGACCGACGAGGATCGGTGGCCCTGGCTGGAAAGCATTGCCGACTGGATCCGGGCCCACACAGAAGCCGGAGCTCCCGGAGTTGTGACCTGTTCGGCGCTGAAGAAGCGCTACCGGGACATCCTGCGCGGCGAAGGCGTGGTCTTTGTGTTCCTTGAGGGATCACGGGACAAGATCTCGGACCGGCTGGCTTCCCGCCACGGGCATTTCATGCCGCCCGCCCTGCTGGAGTCCCAGTTCGAGGCGCTCGAAGCGCCCAGCGCGGACGAAAACTTCATTTCCCTGTCCGTCTCCGCAACGCCGGCGGAAGAAGCACAGGAAATCATCACGCGACTTAATCTCGAAGCTGCTGACGCCAGGCCCTGAGCCTTCCCGCGTTCCGCAGCCGACCAAGGAATTTTTGTGAAATCTCTGATAGCAACGCAGCTTCCGGCTGCCGTCGAGGCCGGGACCGGCATCGACACCCAACTACTGATCGTCGCCGGTCTGGGCATCGCCCTGATCGTCGTACTGATCGCCAAGTTCAAATTCCACCCCTTCCTCGCCCTCGTGCTGGGCTCCGGTTTCGTGGGCCTCGCCGCCGGCGTGGACCCGGCCAAGGTGATCGCCAACTTCGAAGACGGCGTGGGCGGTGTCCTGAAGGAAGTCGGCCTGCTGATCGCGCTCGGCGCGATGCTCGGCAAACTGCTCGCTGACTCCGGCGGCGCCAACCGGGTGGTCGACACCCTCCTGGCCAAGGCCACCGGCAACAAGCTGGTCTGGATGATCACACTCGTTGCCGTGATCATCGGCCTGCCGATGTTCTTCGAGATCGGTCTCGTCCTGCTGCTGCCCGTGATCGTCCTGGTCACCCAGCGCTCGAAGATGCCGCTCATGCGCATCGCCATTCCGGCGCTGGCCGGCCTGTCTGTGCTGCACGGCCTGGTGCCGCCGCACCCGGGACCGCTGATCGCCATCAGTGCCGTCAAGGCTGAACTGGGCACCACCCTGGCCCTTGGCATCCTCGTCGCCATCCCCACGGTGATCATCTGTGGTCCGCTCTTCTCCCGACTGGCGGCCCGGTGGGTGCCCGTGGGCGCCCCCGCCGTCGCCGGCGGCATCGACACCGTGCATGGCGCGGACATGGAAGGCGTCAAGCGGCCGCCGAGCTTCCTTGTCACGCTGCTGACCATCATCTTCCCCGTGGTGCTCATGCTGCTCAAGGCCGTCATGGACATCATCTGGCCTGACCCCAAGACCGCCCCGGCCATCCGCACGTTCTTCGACTTCGTCGGACAGCCGCTCGTCGCAATGACGCTTGCCGTCCTGCTGGCCATGGTGACCTTCGGTTACGCTGTCGGGCTCAACGGCAGCAAGATCACAAGCAGGATTAGTGCGAGCCTCGGCCCCATCGCCGGGATCCTCCTGATCGTCGGAGCCGGCGGCGGTTTTAAGCAGACCCTGATCGGTGCCGGCGTGGGCGACGCCGTGAAGACCTGGGCTGAGGGGACCAACATGTCCGTCCTCGTGCTCGGATTCATCGTGGCCGTTGCCCTCCGCCTGGCCACGGGCTCGGCCACGGTCGCTACTGTGACGGCCGCCGGGATCGTGGCACCGCTCGCCAGTTCGCTGCCACCGACCCACGCCGCACTGCTGGCCCTCGCCATCGGTGCCGGATCACTGTTCTTCTCGCACGTGAACGACGCCGGCTTCTGGCTCGTCAAGGAGCTGTTCGGGCTGACCGTGGGCCAGACGTTCAAGACCTGGTCGGTCATGGAGACTCTGATCTCCGTGGTGAGCTTCGGCCTGATCATGCTGCTCTCGCTCGTCATCTAGCCGCGTCTGAATCCAGCTGCGCTGGACGCAGGAAGCCGCCCGGGCCGTCGCTCCTTCTACGGAAGGCGCCACGGCCCGGGCGGCTTTTTGTTTCCTGTTGGCTTGTCCTGCTACGCGCCCAGCGGCGCGGCGGCGACGGTCGGCAGGGTCGGCGACGTGGACCCGCCCGCGGGTTCCACGGTGATGCCAAGGGCTGCGGCGGAGCCAATGCCCTTGACGACGGCCGGCTTGGACAAGGCTTCGGCATCCATGAGGCCCTGGGACACGGGAGCCGAGCCGTCCTTGGGGATCAGCCACATCTGGTAGACCTTGCCCGTCGGGGGAGCAGGAACACCGTTCATCTTGATAACGGCGGCGTCCTTGGACGGCGATATCGACAGGGTGGCGGTGCCGCCTCCGTTGACGTCAACAGTGGCCTGCCGGACGTCGCTGGCCTGCATCACCTGGTTCAGCGGGTCGTTTTGGTTCGCCACATACGCGCTGACGCCCACACCGCCCAGGGCGATGACGGCCGCGGCGGCGACCCCGACAAGCCAGTTCCGCATACCCTGCGGGCGGCGGCGTTCCTCCCTGCGCTTGCGGGCGGCGCCGAGCTCGTCAGTGACCGGAAGTTCGGTGGCGTCGTGTACCGGATGCGGCACCACAGGCGTCGATTGCGGCTCCGAACCGGCGCGGGGCACGACGGCGGGGGACTGCCCTGCCGCCTGCGCCGGCAAAGAGGACATGATCCGCTCCAGCAGCCCGGTCGGAGGCTCCTCCTCCGCGGTGAAGCTGGTGGCCAGGGTCTCCCGGGCCTGCCGGACGCGCTCGTTGAAGGCGTCCCGGTCCGCGGCCGGTGCGGAGGCGAGGAAATGCTCGATCTGGGCACGTTCGGCGTCGTCGACGGCGTCGAGGGCATAGACCTCGGCAAGATCCGCGACGCGGCCGGACGTCAGGTCGGTGGCGATGTGCGCCGTGAAGCCGCCGGGGAGGCGGTTGTTGTCATGTGCATTCATGTCGGTCAATTCAGCTCACCCCCAGGCAGGTCTTCAGTCTGATGAGTCCATCGCGGATGCGGGACTTGATAGTGGGAACCGCGGCATTCAGGCGCTCGGCGACTTCCCGGTAGGTGAGGCCGCCGTAGTAGGCCAGGCGCACGGACTCCTGCTGCGTATCGGTGAGGGTTTCCAGGCACCGGACCACTGCCTCGGCCTCCAGCCGGCTGCCGACCTCGTCCGAGACGGAATCGTGTTCGATCTCCTGGCTGCTGGCACCATACTTGGCTTCGCGGTCCGTGGCGGACTGGGAAGACCGGACCTTGTCCACGGCGCGGCGGTGCGAGATGGTCATGAGCCAGGCGAGCGGGCTACCGGCGGCGGCATTGAACTTGGCGGCGTTCTGCCAAACCTGAAGGAAGACTTCCTGCGTGGTGTCCTCGCTGAGCTCGGTGTCGATCAGGACCCGGCGTGCCATGCCGAATACCCGCCGGGAGGTGAGGCCGTAAAATTCCGCGAAAGCTGCCTGATCGCCTTGGGCAATCAGTTCAAGCAGACTCCCGAGCCGGCTGTTGATGTCGGCGGAAGTGCCGGCGGGGGCGGCGGCCTCGGGGTTCGGGGCGTTCGGAGTTTCCATCACCCCCAAGCATAAGGCGCGAGCCGCAGTGCGCGGGCCAGTACGGTCAGCCTGCGGCTCGCGGGCCGCCGTTTCCTCGTGGGCAGGGCGCCGCTCCAGATGTGCTGTTCTCACCTGCCGCTCCTCGCTCCCTTCCGTTGTCCCGCCACGATGTGCTGTGGCGATCGCTCGCACGGCCGCCTTCAGAACCGCTTCGGCCTTCAGAAGGGATTCGGCGCAGCCGCAAGTCCGGATGGGCGGAACCTGCGGGATTCTTCGTGCGGGGGCTCCCGCTGGGGTTCCCTGCGGGTCCGCCGCCGGCCCTGACCGGCCGGCTGTCCGGTCGGCGGAGATCCGTTACAGCTTGGCCCCGGCGAACCCGTTTTGGCGCCACGCCTCATAGACGGCGATGGATGCCGCGTTGGCAAGGTTCAGCGACCGCAGGGCCGGCAGCATCGGCAGGCGGACGCGGGACGTCACATGGGGACTGTGCTTGAGCTCCTCCGGCAGGCCCACGGATTCAGGGCCAAACAGCAGGACGTCCCCCGCCCGGTAACGGATGTCTGTGTAGGTGGTTTCGCCGTCGGACGTGAAGGCAAACACCCGCTCAGGCTTCAGCGCCGCCCAGGCCCGCTCGATGTCCGGGTGCACGGTCACCACGGCGAGGTCGTGGTAGTCCAGGCCGGCGCGCCGGAGCTTGGCATCGGAAAAATCAAAGCCCAGGGGCTCCACCAGATGCAGTTCGGCGCCCGTGATGGCTGCCAGCCGGATGGCGTTTCCCGTATTGCCGGGGATTTCGGGGGTGTGAAAGAGGATGCGGAACACCGTCCCATCCTAGCGAGCCGGGCTAGTGCATTCCGCGCAGCAGCCGGGCCAGCACGGGAACGTTGACTGTGTTGGGCGCCGGGCCCGAGCTGAGGAACTGCTTCAGGCCGCGGGCCAGGCCTGCGGCGTTGACCACCTCGACCAGCCCCGAGCTCTCCCCGTAGCCGCCGCCCTGGCCGCCGGGCGCACGGCGGTGCCGGTCGATGACCGGCTGGTGCAGATTGCCGTCCGTGCTGTGGACAACAATCCAGCCGGTGACATTGAGCTCGGGGAAGATGTCCTGCATCCGGCGCACAACGTGGGCCAGCTGGGGCGGGGCCACGGACCGTCCGCCATGTGTCAGTGTGCTGCCGTTCCACGCATAGGCGCCGGGCGGCAGAAGCATGGAACCGATGATCGCGAGCCGGTAGCCGGCCAGGAGCGCGTGGTCGATGTGGCTGTTGTCCGCAGGAGACTGCAGCCCGTTGACGAGGCGCGCCGACGGAATGGCGGTCAGTACCTGCCGGCTGATGAGCTGCACCGTGCGCATCTCCCGCTGAATCCGGGCCTCGGCCCCGAAGATCCCGCGTTTGCGGGGCATCCCGTGGACCTGCTGACGTGCCACGTCCGCGGGAATCAGCGGCACCGCGGTGCCGTCGCCAAACTGGTCGAAGGGAGGAACATAGACGGGCGCGTCCGCCGCGGTATTCCGGGGCGTGTTCGGGCGGCGCACATTGGCCGAAGCCCTGCTGCCCGCGGCCGGGGCGTCGAAGTGGGCGCCCTCGTCGTTGGCGGCCGTCGAGTAGGGCCCGCCCGGGCCGCTGCCGTAGGAGCGGTCGTACTCTGCGCGGCGCTTTGCGTCGATGAGGGTCTCGTAGGCGAGGGTGACGCGCCGGAACGCCGCGGGATCGCCGCCGTGGTCCGGGTGGGCGAGCCGGGCGGCCCTGCGGTACGCGACCTTGATCTCCTTGTCCGTCGCCGTCACGGGGATCCTGAGGACCTGGTAATGCGAGCTGCTGCCCTGCGTCAAACAGAAATCCTTTTCATTGATGGTGCCGGCGGTGAAGGCGCCGGACCGTTCGCGGACGCCCGACGTGGCCAGTTTAACCGGCTGGAGGAACAACGAGCGCCTGTACCGGGATGGTTCCCGGCGGCTGGCATAATTCAGCGCATGCTGATCGCCCTCCCCGTGCAGCGTTTGGCCGGGCGCGGCTTGCCGGGAGGGACGCCGCGGCGCACTTCCGCGCGGCCGGGGCGGATGTCCTGCTGCTGTGCGAGGACAGCTATGCCGGACTGGCCCGGGCCGTTGACCGGGCGCTGGACTCAGGCGTCGCGGACGGCGCCGGCGCGGGGACCCACGCCGGCTCCGGTACAGGGGGCGGAATCGGCGGCCACGTGCCGCTTGGCATCATCCCCACCGGAACGGGCAACGATACGGCCCGGGCGCTGGGCCTGCCGCGGCACAACCTGCCGGCGGCGTGCGAGCGGGTGCTGGAGTCCCTGGCCGGCGGCGGAAGGATGATCGACGCCGGCACGGTCACCGCCGGGGGAACCTCCCGCTGGTTCGCGGGCGTGGTTTCGGCCGGCTTCGATGCCGCCGTTAATGAGCGGGCAAATACCTGGCGCTGGCCGCGCGGCAGGATCCGCTGCCAGCTCGCCATGCTCCGTGAACTGGCGTCGTTTCGGGCCATCAATTACACGGTGACGGCCGACGGCGAAAGCTGGCAGCAGGGCGCCATGCTGATTTCCGTGGCCAACGGGCAGTCGATCGGCGGCGGGATGAGGATCACCCCGGAGGCCGTCCTCGACGACGGGCTCCTGGACCTGTTCATTGTCAGCCGCGTGTCCCGGACCGGCCTGCTGGCCGTGTTCCCCAAGGTGTTTTCCGGGCGGCACGTGGACCACCCCGCCGTGCACCTGCGCCGGGTCCGGAAGGCGGAACTCACCGCCGGCAACGTCGTGGCCTACGCCGACGGCGAGCGGATTGGCGCGCTTCCCCTGACCATCGAGGTGGTTCCGCGCGCCGTCCGCGTCCTGGCGTAGGGTCTTGCGCAGCGGCCTACACGGTAGCTGTGGCCTTTGAGGCCTTGCGCGGGGACAGCCTGTTCAGCGCCAGGGCCGCCACGAGCAGCCCGAAGTCCCGCAGTGCGACGTCGTAGAAGCTGCCGAGGACGATCAGGTTGATGATGATGCCCAGCAGCCAGACAGCCACGACGGCCGATCCCAGGCGGGGGCGCAGCGCCACCAGCACGCCGGCGAGGATTTCCACCCCGCCCACGATGTACATGATGGTCTGGGCCGGGAGGGGGACCACCGAGGTCGCCACAGGGGCCAGATACATGGTCCAGTCGGTCAGCAGGTTCGTGAACTTGTCCAGGCCGAACAGGATCGGCGCAACGGTAAAGACGGTCCGCAACAACAGGAAGGCCTGGCGGTGCGGGTCGGCCTTGAGCTGCTGTGCCGGAGTGGCGAGTGTTGGGGAAGCTTTCATGGCGTGCTCCTTCTAAAGTTGGATATTCCGATTTTAGAACGCCGCGAACTGATTAAGCAACGATTCTTGTTTTTAGAGATATCCTTGCCTCATGACCAAACTTGCGTGGAGCCGCCGACTTGCGGCGCTCGCGTCCCTGGGGGATGAGAACCGCAGAAGGCTGTTCGACTTCGTCGCCTCGGCGCCGGACGCCGTCGGCCGGGACGATGCCGCGAAAGCCCTGGGCCTGGCCAGGAGCACCGCCTCGTTCCATCTGGACCGGCTCGTCAACGACGGGCTGCTGATCGCGGAGTTTCGCAAGCTCGGGGGACGGGAGGGTCCCGGTTCCGGCCGGCCCGCGAAGCTGTACCGTACCGCCGTGGACGAGGTGGCAGCTTCAGTCCCCGACCGCCACTATGACCTCGCCGCGGAGCTGCTCGTTACCGCGGTCGAAGCTGCAACACACGACGGCGGATCGCCCCGGGATGCCCTGCTCGCGGCCGCCCGGGCCAGGGGAAAGTCAGCCGGCGAAGCGGCAGTTCGCGCCGCGGACCGCGCGCCGGACGGACCCGGCGCCGCGGGGGAGCCGGAAACCGCCGGCGGCGCCGGCAGTGCCGCCCCGTTCGCGGACTTCCTGGCGGGGCAAGGCTACTGCCCCGCGGACGACGGCGGCGGGGGCCTGCTGCTGTTGAACTGCCCGTTCCATCGCCTCGCCGCCGGCCACGCGGACGTGGTCTGCGCCATGAACGGGGCCTTCCTCGCCGGGGCTTCCGCAGCCCTGGGAATCGACCCGGGGCGTGTGGAGGCGCTCGCCATCGAAGACCTCAGGGCGCAGGGGGCCGCGCGGCCGGGCCAGTGCTGCGCCCGGGTCCTGCCATCGTGACACCCCGGGTGCGGCGCCGGTCCGCGGGTAGAATTGGCGTGTGCCCGTATACCTGGATCATGCCGCCACCACGTCCCTTGCCCCGGAGGCTCTGGCGGCGCTGACGCGCGAACTGTCCCGGACCGGCAACCCCTCCTCGCTGCACGGCTCTGGCCGGCGGGCGCGTCGGGTCGTGGAGGACGCACGCGAGGCGCTCGCCGCCGCGGCAGGGGCCCACCCCTCCGAAGTCATCTTCACCTCCGGCGGCACAGAAGCGGACAACCTTGCCGTCAAGGGACTCTACTGGGCCCGCCGCGCCCAGGACCCCGCACGTACGCGCATCCTGTGCTCCGGCGTCGAGCACCATGCTGTCCTGGACGCGGTGGAATGGCTCGAACGGCACGAAGGTGCCGACGTCTGCTGGCTGCCCGTCAACGCTGATGGCGTCGTCGAACTGGCCGCGCTGGAGGCGGAACTGTCCCGCGATCCGGCAACGATCGCCCTGGTGACCGTCATGTGGGCCAACAACGAGGTCGGCACCCTGCAGCCGATGGCCGAAATCGTGGAGCTGGCACACCGTGCCGGCGTCCCGGTGCACTCCGACGCCGTCCAGGCCTTTGGTTCGGTCGCCGTCGATTTCCGCGGCACGGGCCTGGATGCCATGTCCATCTCCGGGCACAAGATCGGCGGCCCCGTGGGCGTCGGGGCGCTGCTTCTGGGCCGGGCGGTCAAACTGACGCCGGTGCAGCATGGCGGCGGACAGGAGCGCGACGTGCGTTCCGGCACCCTGGACACCGCCTCGATCGCCGCCTTCGCCGCGGCCGCCGAAGCAGCTGTTGGCCGGCTCGCCCAGGAATCCGCACGGATCGCGGCCCTGCGGGACCGGCTGATCGAGGGCGTCCGCGGCGCCGTCCCCGAGGCCGTGCTGCGCGGCGCCCCGGGCCCCGGGCGGCTGCCCGGCAATGCACACTTCACGTTCCCCGGCTGCGAGGGCGACTCGCTACTGTTCCTCCTGGACCTGGCCGGCGTCGAAACCTCCACCGGCTCGGCCTGCACCGCGGGCGTTCCGAGACCGTCCCATGTGCTGCTGGCCATGGGCCTGGACGAGGACACGGCGCGGGGCGCGCAGCGTTTCACCTTGGGCCATTCCTCCACCGACGCCGACGTCGATGCCCTGCTCGCCGCGCTGCCGGGCGCCTACGCGCGGGCACGCCAGGCCGGCATGGCCGGGCATGAGTCCAGCATCCAGACTGCGGGCACCGTGGCGCGTCAGGCGTCCGGCAGGAGCTGAACGGGAGCTAGTCCAGGAGTTGGTCCAGCGGCACTGAGGAATCCGCCAGGAGGGCAGGACTGACGGCGGCGCGTGCGCCGATGAGCGCCTTGATCGCCTTTTGCGGCTTGGCGGCGCGGGGCCAGTTGACGTTCATGCCGGCGACCACCTGCCCCTCGCGCTGCCAGAAGGCCATGAACGACTTGTCCGCAAGCGAGCCGCGGATCACCGCAGGCCCGGCAACGAGCGACGGGAAGCCCGAATACTCCATGCTGACGTCGTACTGGTCAGTGTAGAAGTACGGGACCGTGTCCAGCACGGCATCAAAGCCGAGCATGGCCCGCGCGGCGACCTTGCCGCCGTTGAGGGCGTTGGACCAGTGCTCGCTGCGGTGGTGCTCGCCGGTGAACGGGTGCAGGGCATTGGCAACGTCCCCGGCGGCGAAAATCCCCGCCGTCCACGTGCGCAGCGAGGCGTCCGTGAGGATGCCGTTGCGGACTGCGATGCCGGCCGCCTCGGCCAGTCCCGTCTCCGGGGCCACCCCCACGGCAATGACCACAAGATCTGCCGGGAGGACCTCGCCGGTGTCGGTGCGGACGCCGGTGACCCGCCCGGAGGTGCCCGTGATTTCTGCTGCCGAGGCCGGCAACAGGAACCGCACGCCGTTGGCCTCATGCAGTGAGCGGAAGAAGCCGCCCAGTTCGGGGCCGATCGCCGCGGCCAGCGGGACCTCTTCGAGGCCCAGCAGGGTGACCGTGTTGCCGTAACTGCTCGCGGCCGCGGCCAGTTCCATCCCGATCCAGCCCGAGCCGACCATCACCACGTTCCGGCCGCCTTCGGCGAGCGCGGCGCGCAGGCGGCGGCTGTCTTCCACCGTGCGGAAGGTGCTGACCCCGGAGAGCCCGCTGCCTGCCACGGGGATGCTGCGGGGGCGGGCCCCGGTCGCGAGCAGCAGGGAGGCGTAGTCCAGCCGCGTGCCGTCGCCCAGAACCACGGTCCTGCCAGCCGGGTCCAGGCCCGTGACCTGGGTGCCGAGCCGAAGGTCGACGTCGTTCGCGCCGTACCAGTCATCCGGCACCACCGGCAGGGCGTCCTCGCCGGACTTGCCCAGGAGGTAGTCCTTGGACAGCGGCGGACGCAAGTACGGCGGGTGGGATTCCGCGGCAACTACTGCGATGCGCCCGGAGAAGCCCTCCGTGCGCAGCGTTTTGGCGGCGGTGGCACCCGCCAGGCCGCCGCCTACGATCACGATGTCGTCATTGGCCATGATCCGCTCGATTCCGCTGTGCCGGTTCTGAACCGGGGTGAATACGGTCTGAATCCGTTGTGCAAGGCCTGCCGATCCGGACGGCGGCGGTTCGGCACGATGTCCGGCTCAACGATCTAAAATCACTTCTCTTGACTTTAGATTCGCGAGGGAAGGCTGGTCAAGGGGTTTTGGGCGGGGAATCGGCGTGGCGGTAGAATAGGGCCGCGGGCTTTGTGCTATCCGACCCTGGTTCGTGCCAGCGATCGGCGCCAGCCGGCGACACCCCCGACAGCTAGAGAAAGCCAGTATGCGAGTTCTTGCAGCCATGAGCGGCGGCGTTGATTCCGCCGTTGCCGCCGCCCGCGCCGTCGAGGCGGGACACGACGTCGTCGGAGTCCACCTTGCGCTGTCCCGGATGCCGGGCACCCTGCGAACCGGGAGCCGCGGCTGTTGCACGATCGAGGACTCCCGCGACGCCTGGCGGGCCTGCGACATCCTCGGGATCCCGTATTACGTCTGGGACTTCTCCGAGCGGTTCAAGGAAGACGTCGTCCAGGACTTCATCGATGAGTATGCCGCGGGACGCACACCCAACCCGTGCATGCGCTGCAACGAGCGCATCAAGTTCGCCGCCCTGCTGGAGAAGGCCATTGCGCTGGGCTTCGACGCCGTCTGCACTGGCCACTACGCCAAAGTCATCACCGACGCCGAGGGCAATCCCGAACTCCACCGCGCCGCCGACTGGGCCAAGGACCAGAGCTACGTGCTCGGCGTGCTGACCCACGAGCAGCTCAAGCACTCGATGTTCCCGCTCGCCGACACCCCGTCCAAGGCCGAGGTCCGGGCCGAGGCGGAGCGCCGCGGCCTCTCGGTGGCGAACAAGCCCGACAGCCATGACATCTGCTTCATTCCCGACGGCGACACCGCCGGCTGGCTTGCCGAAAAGATCGACATGACCACGGGAGACATTGTTGACGAATCCGGGGCAAAGGTCGGCGAGCACCCCGGCGCCAACGCCTTCACCGTCGGCCAGCGCCGCGGACTGAAGCTCGGCACCCCCGCCGCGGACGGCAAGCCGCGGTTCGTGCTGGAGATCCGGCCGAAGGAAAACAAGGTGGTGGTGGGGCCGGAGGCGCTGCTCGCCATCGACGAGATCCGCGGCATCAAAGTCTCCTGGGCGGGCCTGCCCATTGCCGAAGTGGCCACGGGCGAGGAGTTTGACTGCTACGCCCAGGTCCGTGCCCACGGCGACCCTGTCCCCGCCCGCGCCCGCATGGCCGGGGACGGACTCGTCGTCACCCTCGTGGAGCCGCTGCGCGGCGTGGCCCCCGGGCAGACCGTGGTGCTCTACCAGGGCAGCCGCGTGCTGGGCCAGGCCACTATCGACGCCGCTCGCTCGCTGCAGCGGGCCGCGCTCTAGGCGCCCGCCACACCAGCTCCTTTGAAGGGTCCCGCCGCCGGCGGGGCCCTTCGTCGTTGTACGCCCAGCATGGGCATTCGCTTAGAGGTGTGAGTCCTCTGAAGGAGAAGGTGGTTTAACTTCTAGCTGAAGGCAACTGCGTCATCGTGAGATGGGGTGGGAAGGAAGCCGGAGGCAAATCCCTGCACCGAGGGACACGAACCGCATAGAAGGCATGCCGGTCGGGGTGAGCCAGCAACAGATGGTGAAGCCCGTCCCACCGAAACGGCCGGTGTGTAAATGCGGCGGCGGCAGGGGGAAAGTGAATGTTCTTATCTGGGGAGATCTGTCCCAGTGCGTCATCCGGGTTGCCGGGTGGAGCGGGGCGGCCTTAAGGGTCGTCCTGATGGGGCAGAAGTCAGCCGAGGTCGTAGTACCGGCGGGAATCGTGAGGTTCGCCGGGAAGGGCTGAACGTTGGGAGATGACATGTTGAACGGGCATTGCTCGTGAACATCACACGGATCGCAGCCATCCCGCGGACGCGGGCGAGCATGGGGAGGTAACGGTGAATCCGGGAGATAGCCGTGCTCAGCGTAGTGATGTTCCGGCGCGTGCCGGTGATGCAGTCAGCGGCCGTTCGGGGGATCTGTGGGAACTGGTGTTCTCGCGGGATAACCTGTTGGCCGCGTTACGCCGTGTCGAGGCGAACCGGGGTGCCCCTGGTGCTGACGGGACGCGTACGGATGGGCTCCGTTCGTGGCTCTTAGGACACTGGGCAGGTGTGCGGGAACAGCTCGACGCGGGCACATACCGTCCGCAGCCGGTGCGTCAGGTGATGATTCCCAAGCCTGATGGCGGGCAGCGGAAGCTGGGTGTGCCGGCCGTGCTGGACCGGTTGGTCCAGCAGGCAATCGCGCAGGTGCTGGTCCCGGTCTTTGATCCGGGGTTCGTGCCGGTTTCCTATGGTTTCCGGCCGAAGAAAAGCGCCCATGATGCGGTCCGGGTCGCCCGGACCGTGGTCGGGCAGGGTTATCGGTGGGTGATCGAGGTTGATCTGGATGCGTTCTTTGACCGGGTGAACCACGATGCGCTGATGGCCCGTGTTGCGCGGAAAGTGAAGGACAAACGACTGCTGGGCCTGATCCGACGCTATCTTGAGGCGGGGATTATGGCCGATGGTGTGAAACGGCCGACGGAGGAGGGGACCCCGCAGGGGTCGCCGCTCTCGCCGTTGCTTTCGAACATCATGCTCGATGACTTTGACCAGCTGATGTGGTCGCGCGGCCACCGGTTCGTCCGGTATGCCGACGACATCCGGGTCTTCGTCAAGAGCAGGCGGGCAGCCGAGCGGGTTCTGAACCAGTGCACCAAGACTCTGGAACAGGATCTGAAACTGAAGGTGAACCGTGAGAAGTCGAAGATCAGCCCGGCAAGCGGAGCGACATTGCTGGGCTACGGCTTCTACTACTCCGCGTCCGGGGTGAAGCTGCGGGTTGCGCCGAAGGCCCTGAAACGGGCCAAAGCGAGGATCAAGCAGCTCACCTCCCGGAAGTGGAGCATCTCAATGGGGGAGCGCATCAATCTGCTGAACCGCTTTGTCCGGGGCTGGATGGGCTATTTCCGTCTGACCGATACTCCGAAGATACTTTCGGACCTGGACAAGTGGTTCCGACGCAGGATGCGACAAATCCGGTGGAAGGAATGGAAGAAACCGCGCACCCGTGTGGCTAACCTGCGGAAGCTCGGCATCTCACCGCGCAAGGCGTGGGAGTGGGGCATGACCAGCAAAGCCTATTGGCGCACTGCGGGCTCGCCGATCCTTCAACGGGCTCTACCCAACGAGTACTGGGAAACCCTTGGCCTGGTGTTCCTTCACGATGCCTGGCGTCGCTACAGGACAACCTGACGAACCGCCGTATGCGAGGCCCGCACGTACGGTGGTGTGAGAGGAGGGCCGGGAAACCCGGCCCTCCTACTCGATTGAGCCGGACCTGCCGAAGAATCGGGCGTATTGCTGAAGAAAATGGCAGAAACCTTCGGTTCGTATAAATTTTGTGTCTCAACTCACAAAATGCAACGATTCACCAAATGGTTGTCTGATTGAATCTAGGAATCAGCAAAGCGTGCCGCCCGACGAGTCACTCGTTTCACTTCGGGCTGCGCTAGAACGCATCGAACAGAAAGTTCACAGATGGCAATGAACAAAAAGGCCTGGCAGAGCGTCATCGCGCTGGCCGGGGTTTCCGCCTTTGCACTGACGGCCTGCACGGGACCGTCCGGCGGCTCGGGCGGGTCATCAGCCGCGGCAAGCGGCCCGATCGCTTATGGCACCACGGACAAGGTCACCGCCTTGGATCCGGCGGGCTCCTACGACAACGGTTCGTTCATGGTGATGAACCAGATCTATTCCTTCCTGCTCAACTCGAAGCCGGGCAGCGCCGATCCCGTTCCGGACCTGGCCGAGTCCGCGTCCTTCACCTCGCCGACCGAATACACGGTCAAGCTCAAGCCGGGACTCAAGTGGGCCAACGGCCACACGCTCGACTCCAAGGACGTCAAGTTCTCCTTCGACCGGCAGATCAAGATCAACGATCCCGCCGGCCCCGCCAGCCTGCTGGCCAACGTGGAAAGCGTCACCGCTCCCGATGCCAACACCGTCGTGTTCAAACTGAAGCTGGCCAACGACCAGACCTTCGCGCAGATCCTCAGCAGCCCCGCCGCGCCGATCGTGGACGATGAAGTCTTCCCGGCCGACAAGCTGCTTGACGACGACTCGATCGTCAAGGCCAAGGCGTTCTACGGCCAGTACACGATCGACACGTACAAGAAGAATGAGCTGATCAGCTTCAAGGCGTTCCCTGACTACCAGGGCGTCCTCGGCAAGCCGGCCAACGATGCCGCCACGATCAAGTACTACGCAGACCCCACAAACATGAAGCTGGACGTCCAGCAGGGCAACATCGACGTCGCAAACCGCAGCCTGAGCGCCACGGACATCGATGACCTGAAGAAGGACTCCAAGGTCAAGGTCAACGTGGGCCCGGGTGGCGAAATCCGCTACATCACGTTCAACTTCGACACCATGCCGTTCGGCGCGAAGGCACCGGACGCCAATCCGGCCAAGGCTACGGCCGTCCGCCAGGCCATCGCCAACCTCGTTGACCGCCAGGCCATCGCGGACCAGGTCTACAAGGGCACCTATCTGCCCCTGTACTCCAACGTTCCCAACGGCTTCCTCGGCGCCAACGAGTCGTTCAAGGACGCTTACGGCGACGCCGGCAAGCCCAGCCTGGACAAGGCCAAGAAGGTCCTGACCGACGCCGGTGTGACCACGCCCGTGTCGCTGAACCTGCAGTACAACCCCGACCACTACGGCAAGTCCTCCGGCGATGAATACGCCATGATCAAGGACCAGCTGGAGAAGTCCGGTTTGTTCAAGGTCAACCTGCAGTCCACAGAATGGGTCACCTACAGCAAGGCAAGCCGCGCCGATGAATACCCGCTGTTCCAGTTCGGCTGGTTCCCGGACTTCAGCGACGCCGACAACTACCTGACCCCGTTCTTCCCGGAAGGCGGCTTCCTGAAGAACCACTACAACAACCCCACTGTCAACGACCTGATCAACAAGCAGCTGACCACCGTCGACAAGACTGAGCGCGAGTCCACGATCAAGGATGCGCAGAATGCCCTCGCCAAGGACATCTCCACGCTTCCGCTGCTCCAGGGCGCGCAGGTTGCCATTTCCGGCAGCGGCGTCAAGGGTGTTGATACCACCCTCGATGCCTCCTTCAAGTTCCGTTTGGGAACTGTTTCCAAGTAGGGCTGCAACCCTGCTGTCCTGACCAGCCTGCGAGGCGGGGTGCCCTCGAGGCGCCCCGCCTTTGCTGGTCATTGCCGCACCTTGCAGTTCACGCCGGCCGGCCCATGGCCGCGAAAGCACAATTTTAGGTACCAATGACAACATTGATAGAGGCGCCGCCAAGCGACGCCGACGGACTCCTTCCGTCCAAGAAAAAATCCTCAGGTGGGGGCCTGGGGACCTACATCCTGATCCGGTTCTTCCTGATCATTCCGACCATTTTCATCCTGGTGACCCTGGTCTTCTTCCTGATGCGGGTCATCGGCGACCCCATCACCGCCGCCCAGGGCGGCAGGCTTCCCCCGGAGGCGCTGGCGCAGCGCATTCACGATGCCGGGTACGACCGCCCGATCCTGATTCAGTACCTGGAATACGTTGGGCAGGTGGCGACCGGCAACTTCGGCACCACCATCACCGACCGCCGGCCCGTTGTTGAAATGCTCGCAACCTTCGGAGCGGCAACCCTTGAATTGGCCATCAATGCCCTCATCGTGGCGCTTTTGGTCGGCATCCCGCTCGGCCTCATCGCCGCCTACAAGCGCGACAAGGCATCCGACGCCGTCCTGCGGTTCTTCGCCATCCTCTGCTACGCCACCCCGGTGTTCTTCGCCGGCCTGCTGATGAAGCTAACCTTCTCCGTCTGGCTCGGCTGGCTGCCCGTGGCGGGACGGGCCTCCACCAGGACCGAACTGGCCATGGGAAGCCTGGCCGCGCCGACCGGGATCTATTGGCTGGATGCGCTGCGCAGCGGCAACATGGCCGCGCTCGGGGACATCGGGGCGCATTCGATCCTCCCCGCGGTCACCCTCGGCCTACTGACGGCAGGGGTCTTCCTCCGGCTGGTCCGCACCAACGTCATCGGTACGCTGGGCAAGGATTACGTCGAGGCCGGCAGGTCCCGCGGCGTCAGCAATTTCCGACTCGTGACCAAGCATGCCTACAAGCCTGCCCTCATCCCGATCATCACGGTCATGGGGCTCCAGATTGCACTCCTGCTGGGCGGGGCCGTCCTTACGGAGTCCACCTTTGAGTGGAAGGGCCTCGGCTACCAGCTGGTGCAATACCTGAACTCCCGCGACTTCGTCGCCGTCCAGGGCATCGTCGTGCTGCTGGCGGTCATCGTCGCCATCACGAACTTCATCGTGGACGTCGTCGCAGCCCTGATCGATCCGCGAGTGAGGTACTAGCCATGAACGCAACCACAGCAAGCGGGCGCAAGCAGCCCCTCCTATACCGCCTGCCGGTCATCTCGCACTTCCGGACGAGCGTCGGGCTGCAACGCGGCATGCTCGTCACCGGCCTGGTGCTGGCTGTCCTCTTCCTGCTAACGGCGGCGCTGGCCCCGATCATCGCCCCCTACGGCTTTGCCCAGCTCAGCGACGCGTCCGGGACCTTCCCCGCACAACAGCCCCCCAGCCCTGCCCACATATGGGGCACCACGGTGAGCGGCTATGACGTCTTTTCCCGCGTGATCTGGGGCGCCCAGACGGCGTTCGTCGTGATCGTCGTCGCCGTCGTGATGTCGATCTTCCTCGGCGTCGCGCTTGGCCTGCTCAGCGGTTACTTCGGCGGCTGGCTGGACCGGACGCTCGTGGTGATCGCCGACGCGATCTACGCTTTCCCGTCGCTCCTGCTGGCCATCGTGATGTCAATCGTCATCAACCACGGCCAGTCCAGTTTCTGGGGCGGCATCGTTGCCTGCTCCATCTCCATCTCGGTGGTGTTCGTCCCGCAGTACTTCCGCGTCATCCGTGCCGAGACCATCCGGCTGAAGGCAGAGCCGTACGTCGAATCAGCCAAGGTGGTCGGTGCATCCAGCATCCGCATCATGGGCCGCCACATCTTCAAGAACGCGACCCGCACGCTGCCGCTGATCTTCACGCTGAACGCCTCCGAGGCGATCCTGACCCTGGCGGGGCTCGGCTTCCTGGGATTCGGCATCGAACCGTCCTCCGCCGCCGAGTGGGGCTACGACCTCAACAAGGCCATAGCTGACGCCTCGTCGGGCATCTGGTGGACGGGCGTCTACCCCGGTACGGCCATCGTCTTGACCGTTCTCGGTCTGACCCTCGTCGGTGAGAGCATGAACGACCTCAACGATCCACGGCTCAGGGGCCGCAAGAAAGCCGGAAGCAAGAAGGCTCCCGCTGCCCCCGCCACGCAGGCCGCTCCTGAAGCAGAATCGAGCAGTTCATGACCACCAACATCGACCGGCCGCGCACAGGCTCCGGCCCCGTCCTGGACATCGACCACCTCAAGGTCACGTTCGCAACCGACAGCGGCGACGTCTTCGCCGTCAAGGACGTCAGCCTTGAGGTCAACCCCGGCGAGGTCCTCGCCATCGTTGGCGAATCGGGATCCGGCAAGACTGTGACGGCCAAGACCATCCTGGGGCTCCTGCCGGAAACGGCAACCAGCCAGGGCGCTGTGCTGATCAACGGCAACAACGTCATCACCGTCAGCGCGGCCAAGCTGCGGCAGATCCGCGGCCGCGACGTCGCCATGGTGTTCCAGGAACCGTCCACGGCACTCAACCCGGTCTACACCGTGGGCTGGCAGATTGCCGAAGGCATCCGGGCGCACGCCGACACCAGCGGCCACAAGATCTCTGCCAAGGAGGCCAAGGCGCGAGCCGTCGAAGCCCTCCGCAAGGTGGGCATCCCGGACCCCGAGACACGGGTCAACTACTACCCGCACCAGTTCTCGGGCGGCCAGAAGCAGCGCGTCGTGATTGCCGCCGCACTGGCCCTGAACCCTGGCCTTATTGTGGCCGACGAGCCGACGACCGCCCTGGACGTCACCGTCCAGGCGGAGATCCTGGAACTGCTGCGGGACCTGCGCGACAAGTACGGAACGTCCATCGTGCTGATCACCCACAACATGGGCGTTGTCGCCGACCTCGCCGACCGCGTGGTGGTCATGTACCAGGGCGACGTCGTGGAGGAAGCATCCTCGCGGGTGCTGTTCGCCCAGCCCAGGGAGGACTACACCAAGAAGCTCCTGGCAGCCGTCCCGCACCTGGGCCGCAATTCCGCGTCCGAAGGCATGACGGAACGCGCCCACCAGGGCGGCAAAGTGCTGGTCGAGGCCAAAAACCTGACCATCGAGTATCCGGGACGGCTGGGCACCCCGGCCTTCAAGGCCGTCGACGGCGTCAGCTTCACCGTGTCCGAAGGCGAAGTCTTCGGCCTCGTGGGGGAGTCGGGCTCCGGCAAGACCACGATCGGCCGGGCGATCGCCGGCCTCAACCGGACCACCGGCGGCAGCCTCAAGGTGCTGGGCTACGAAATGCTGAACTTCAAGGAGCGCACCTTCAAACCGCTCCGCAAGGAGATCGGCTTCGTGTTCCAGGACCCGGCCGCCTCCTTCAACCCGCAGCTGACCATCGGCGACTGCGTGGCCGAACCGCTGATCATCCACTCCAACCCGAGCCCGGCCGAGGCGCGCAAGCGGGTGGGTGAGCTGCTCGAATCCGTGCAGCTGCCGGCGTCGTACGCTGACCGGTTCCCGCATGAACTATCCGGCGGCCAGCGCCAGCGCGCCTCCCTGGCACGGGCGCTCATCCTGAACCCGAAGCTGCTCATCGCCGATGAGCCGACCTCGGCCTTGGACGTCTCCGTGCAGGCCGTGGTACTTGAACTGTTCAAGGAGATCCAGCAGCAGTTCGGCTTCGCGTGCCTGTTCATCAGCCATGACCTCGCCGTCGTGGACATGCTCTCCCACTGGGTCGGCGTGCTCTACAAGGGCAAGATGGTGGAGCAGGGCCTCGGCAACCAGGTGATGGGCAACCCGCAGCACGACTACACGAAGAAGCTCATCGCCTCGCTGCCCGTTCCGGATCCGGACGAACAGGCCAGGCGGCGCGAGGCCTTCCGGGCTGTGCTGCACAGCTAACCGCGGAAGCTTTTCCGGCCGGACCGCTGCCAGCCGGACCGGTTCCCCGCCCGCAGGAGACACCACCAATGGACATGCCCGCCGTTCGCCACGAACGGTGGGCATGTCCATTTTGTGTCCGGCTTTGTGCCCCGCTTTGTTCATGACCTTGTGTTCGGCTTGGGCGGGGTTCTTTGCCCGCCAGTTTGCCTCCCTCGTTGCCTGCCTTCTCGCCTGTCTGTTTGCCTGTTCGTTGCCTTCGGCCCGTGCCTGCAACGGTGCTTAACAGCAGAAAGCATTAGCCGCCGTGCCCCTAGACTGGGTCAATGACCGAGCAGAACCTCAATCTTCCTGACACCGATTCCTACGACCCGGCGGCAAGTTCCCTGGCCGGTTCGGTGGATCCTGCGGTGATGGCGGAGCTGTTGTCGATCCGCTCCAGCATCGACAACATCGATGCCACCCTCGTTTTCCTCCTCGCCGAGCGCTTCAAGGCCACCCAGAAGGTCGGCTTCCTCAAGGCCGCGCACAAACTTCCCGCCGGGGACCCCGGCCGTGAAGCGGCGCAGATCGCCCGGCTGCGGCACCTCGCCGCCGAGGCCCATCTGGACCCGGCCTTCGCGGAGAAGTTCCTGAACTTCATCATCGGCGAGGTCATCCGCCACCACGAGGCCATCGCCGAGGACCACCAAGCAGCCGCCCAGGCCTCCGGCCCGGCGGACGCCGACCGCACCGCAAACGCCTAGCCATGGCCGCAGCAGCGTTGCCCGCCCCCGGCCAAGTCACCGCGACGGGCCTGGGTCCGTGGCCCGGCGAGGACCCGGCCGAGGCCGCCCGCATCATCCGCGGTGAACTGGGCAGCCCTCACCTGCCGTTCCTGGCCGAGCTTCCCGACCGCGGCGTCGGCTCCGATGCCCTGGGCCGCACCGCATCCCTGCTTGTGGAACTCGCCGTCGACGTCCAGCCACACGGGTGGCGGCTCGTTGACCGTCCTGGCAAGGACCTGCAGCGGGCGAAATCGGCGTTGTCCACCGACATTAACGTCCTGGCGGACGTAATCGGGGCCGAGGAAGTGCCCTCAGACGATATCAAAATCCAGCTGCGCGGGCCGCTCAGCCTGGCCGCCGGCCTCCACCTCCACAACGGGGAGCGGGCACTGATTGACTACGGCGCCCGGCGCGAGATTGCGGAATCGCTCGCAGCCGGCGTGGAAGGCTACCTCAAGCGCGTGGCCGCGGCCACCCCGGGTGCCCGGATCGTGGTCCAGATCGACGAGCCGGACATCGCCTCCGTGCTGGCCGGCACCATTCCGACCGCCAGCGGGTACCGGACGCTGCGCTCTGTGCCAGGCCGGGAGGTCACCGAGTCCTGGCAGCTGGTGATCGACGCCCTCCGCGCCGCGGGCGCCGTCGAAACCGTGGTGGCCGTCTCCGAGGTCGAGGCGCCGTTTGAGCGGATCCTGGCGGCGGGCGCGGACGGAATCGCCGTCCCGCTCCGGGCACTGACCTCGCGCCAGTGGGAACAGCTCGCCGGCGCCGTGGAGGGCGGCAAACGGCTCTGGGCCGGGGCACTGGACGTGGCGGACCCCGCCGCGGCGCTGCCCAAGGTCCGCGACGTCGTGGAAAACGTGTGGCGGCCCTGGCGGCAGCTGGGTCTTCCCGCATCCACGCTGGGCGCAATCAGGGTCACGCCGTCGGAGGGGCTGGCACGGCACTCACCCGCCGCGGCAACCGCGGTCCTGACCCGGCTGACCCAAGTGGCGGACGGGCTCAACCAGCTCGCGCTCGGCTAGCAGCCCTCCGGGACTACTGGAGCTGGCGGAACTGCCGGGTCAGACCCTGCTCTCCCAGCCGTCCGGGCGGGCATACCCGGGCAGGTAGCCCGGCGCCGTGGCACCTGCAGTGTAGGGCTCGAGCTGGTAGTCGAAATGGCCGGCGTACACCAGCACCAGGCCGAGCTGGGGCTGGATCACCTTGACCTGGATGCGGTGCCGGCCGCCGTCCTGCGGCTCCCACCACTGCTCGGCATAGGCCTTGGCGTCGAGGGCGGCTGGCAGCGGAATCCGCAGCGGTCCCAGGAACACGCGGGACGCCTCGGACACGCCGCGGAGCCGGCCTTCCGGCGTGACGCTGAGGTTGAGGTCCGTGACGAGCCGCCGGAACCGGCCGATATAGTCCACCAGTCCCGGCCTGCTCCCGGAGTCGTCAAAGCTCGTCGTGTCGTGAAACAGCCGGGTGGTGCCCGGGAAGAAGATTTCCCGCCGGGCCGTCAGGCTTGACCTGCCGAACGGGTCAAGGTGGGCGTGGTTCTCGATCCGGAAACGAACGCCCTCGCCGTATTCGGGGAAGAAGGCCTGCTCGCCGGCGGTGAGCCGCAGGAGGGGGCGCAGCCAGGCCTGGCGGCAGCCGACGACGTCGAACACCCCCTCACCGACGCCGTAGTGGCCGGATCCCGGCGCGAGGGAGAAGTACGCTTGGAGTTCCGGCTGCAGTCGGGCAAAGTCACTGCCCAGGGCGCGCTCATAAATGGGGGTGTTCACGGGTTCCTCCTGCGGTCCGGGGCCGGTTCACTGGGCCTGTCCACAGCATGCAGGACAACGCGGCAATTGTCACAACGGTCGGGCGCACCGGCGTGGTCCCGGCAGCCGCGGCACGCCCGCCTGCGCCATGCCGGAGAGCCGTCCGATACGACAAAGAGAATTCAATGGGGGAATATATAACTATGAAGGCACGCATTCTGGTAGTGGATGATGACGAGGCGCTCGCCGAGATGATCGGTATTGTGCTGCGCAATGACGGCTTTGAACCCGTTTTTTGCGCCGACGGTGGACAGGCGCTGGACGTGTTCCGCTCCTCCAAGCCGGACCTCGTCCTGCTTGACCTCATGCTGCCAGGGATGGACGGCATTGAGGTCTGCCGCCAGGTCCGCGCCGAATCTGACGTGCCGATCGTGATGCTGACCGCCAAAGCGGACACGTCGGACGTCGTCCGCGGCCTCGAGTCCGGTGCCGATGACTACGTGCCCAAGCCGTTCAAGCCCGCCGAACTCGTGGCCCGGGTCCGGGCACGGCTCCGTCCGGGGGACCAGAAGGCCCCGGAAACCCTGCGGATCGCCGACGTCACGATCGACGTCGCCGGACACCTGGTCAGCCGCGGCAACGACCGGATTTCCCTGACGCCGCTGGAATTCGACCTGCTCGTCGCCCTTGCCCGCAAGCCGTGGCAGGTGTTCACCCGTGAACTTCTCCTTGAGCAGGTCTGGGGTTACCGGCACGCCGCCGATACCAGGCTGGTCAATGTCCATGTCCAACGGCTGAGGTCCAAGATCGAACGCGACCCCGAAGCCCCCGAAGTTGTATTGACGGTCCGTGGTGTCGGCTATAAAGCAGGTTCCTGAGCCTGCGGACCGCAGCGTCGCACAGGCCGCCGGGCCGGAATCCGGGCACGACACGACTCCGGACATGACGAGCGGCGAAGCGCCCGCTAAGTCGTCCGCATCTCATGAGGCCGCACCGGCCGTGCCGGAATCTGCTGTGCCTGAATCCGGCGAGCCTGAATCCGGCGAGCCTGAATCCGGCGAGCCTGAATCCGGCGAGCCTGAATCCGGCGAGCCTGAATCCGGCGAGCCGGAATCGCCGCCTGCGGGTCCCGGCAGTCGGGGACCGTGGCGCGGGCTCGCCTTCCGGACCCGGCTATGGGCCAAACGCGCGAGGATCGTTGGCGTCCGGGTGGGGCGCCTGGTCCGCACCGGGGCCGGCAGTCTCCTGCCCGGCATCCGGTACCTGCTCCGCGCGGTACAGCGGAAATGGCGGCGTTCGCTGCAGTTCCGGACCGTCCTGACCACGCTCCTGCTGGCCATCGGCTCGTTCGCCGTCGTGGGCGCCTACCTGTCCAACCAGATCGCCAACAACCTGTTCCAGGAACGGCTTGCACAGGCCGAGTCGGAGACCCGCTACAACGTCAAGCAAGTCCAGGACACGTTCGACGGCGCCCAGGTCACCGACCAGTCCAGCGTCATCACCCTGGTCTATGACACCCTGAACGCCGTCGAAGGCCGCGGTTCCGTGATTCAGCGGCGCTATGTCTTCGAAGCGATGCCGGAGCAGACCAAGCCGCGCAACCGCTGGGTCGAATCCCGGGCCTCGGACCAGCTCACCATCGCGGTCATCCCCCCGGAGCTCCGCAAGGCCGTGCAGGACTCGGGCAAGGACCAGTACTGGGCGTCAACCCAGTTCCCCGTGGGGACCGAGGACCGGCCCGGCATTGCGGTCGGCAACAAGGTGACCTTCAACGGCACCGTCTACGAGCTCTACCTCATCTATGACCTCAACACGGCGCAGAAGACGCTGGACGAGATCCAGAACGTGCTGCTGGCCGGCGGTGCCCTGCTGGTCCTCATGATCGGCGGCGTCGCCTGGTACGTCACCCGGAACGTGGTGAGCCCGGTCAGCCACGCCGCCGTCGTCTCCGAAAAGCTCGCCGCCGGGCAGCTGCAGGAGCGCATGGTGGTCAAGGGCGAGGACGAGGTCGCCCGGCTCGGGGCCTCGTTCAACCACATGGCGGCAAGCCTCCAGGAGCAGATCACCCAGCTGGCCACGCTCTCGCAAATGCAGCAGCGGTTCGTCTCCGACGTGTCGCACGAGCTCCGCACCCCGCTCACCACGGTGCGCATGGCCGCGGAGGTGCTCTATGACGCCCGCGAGGACTTCGACCCCATCAACAAACGCTCCGCTGAACTGCTCTACAACCAGGTGGAACGGTTCCAGTCGCTCCTGGCGGACCTGCTGGAAATCTCCCGCTTTGATGCGGGCGCCGCCACTCTCGACGCCGAACCCACGGACATCGTCCAGCTCGTCGCCCACGTCATCGAGGGAGTGGCGCCCGTCGCCGCCGAATACGGGTCCGCCGTCACCCTCAACGCACCGGCCGGCAGCATCATCGTCGACATGGACGACCGCAGGATCGACCGCATCTTGCGCAACCTGGTCCTGAACGCCCTTGAACACGGCGAGGGCCGCCCGGTGAACATCTCCGTGGCCGCCAACGACACCGCGGTGGCCGTGGCCGTGCGGGACCATGGAATCGGCATGACGCCGGCCGAGGCCGCCCGCGTCTTCGACCGCTTCTGGCGTGCCGACCCTGCCCGCGCCCGCACTACGGGCGGCAGCGGGCTGGGACTGTCGATCGCCGCCGAAGACACCAAGCTCCACGACGGCTGGCTGCAGGCGTGGGGGAGCAAGGGCAACGGGTCAAACTTCCGGCTGACCCTTCCCCTGCGCCGCGACGAGCCGATCACCCGGTCTCCGCTCCAGCTTGAACCGGTCAACGTCGGGCTCCCGGGGCCTGGCAGCCAGCGGACAGTGCTGCTCCTGGACCGGCCGCAGGCCGCCGCGGTGCCGGCTGCAGATACACCGGCAGGAACACAGGGCAAACCTGACGGCGGAACCGGCGCCGACGACTTCACGGCGGACGGTCTGGCTGGCGACGGCTCTGCCGGCGTCGGCGGGGCGAGCCCGGGCGGCGGTGCGGCCGGTTTCCGGAGCCGTGGAACGGAAGGCAGGGCATGAACAGTGTTTCCATTTCCGGCAAATTCACCAGGGTAGGGGCGGCGCTGCTGGCCGTCGTCCTGCTGCTGTTGACCTCGTGCGCCCAGATTCCGCGCTCCGGCCCGGTGGGCAAGAGCAAGGATGAGAGCGCCGGAAACCCCAATGCCCCCGTGTTCTTCCCGGCAGCGCCGCGTCCGGGCGCAGGGCCCGAGGCGGTCATTGAGGATTTCTACCTGGCCGGAAGCGGCTATGAAGACGATTACGCCGTCGCCCGGCAGTACCTCACCCAGGCGTCATCGGTGACATGGAAGCCGGACCAGCGGGCGCTTGTTTTCCGGAAGGCCTCGGTGGTGGCCACCGGCGTCGAAAACGTCTTCAATTACCAGCTCGACCTCGCCTATTCGGTGGACGCCGACGGCGTGGCGACGCAACTTCCCGAGGGCACCACCGAGAACATACCCGTCACGCTGACCCAGGTGGACGGCGAGTGGCGGATCTCGGATCTCCCGGACGGCACGGCGATTCCGGAAGAGACCTTCAAAGTCATCTACGGCGCCTACCCGATCTACTTCTACGACCCCACCTTCACCTACGCCGTGCCCGATGTCCGGTGGTTCATCCGCAAGAAAACCGTCAAGGCCATGACGAGCGCACTGCTCGGCGGCCCGGCCCCCTACCTCAAGGGCGCCGTCGTCAGCGCATTCCCGTCGGGCATCAAGCTGGCGCGCGAGTCCGTGCCCGTGGTCTCCGGCGCCGCCCAGGTGGATCTCACGGCCAAGGACCTCGTCGACGCCTCCAACGAGGACCGGCTGCGGATGCAAACCCAGCTGGCCCTGACGTTCCGCAGCCAGCCGGATGTCATCAACGTCGAGCTCCGGGCCAACCAGGATCTGGTGCGCGTCGAAGACAACGGAACGGTCCTGCCTCCGGTCCGCGACGAAAGCGTTCCCGGCTATCAGATCGCCGTCAGCAACAACGACCTGGTCCGGTACGAGAACAACCGGCTTTCACCCCTCCCGGATATCCGGTCCGTCGCGGCTCTATCGCCGCGGGCGCCGGCGGAATCCGCCGAGTCACAGGCCGCTGCGTTCCTCAACGCCGACCGCACCACGCTGTACTCGATCGTTCCGGGCCAGCCGGCCAGGGCCCTGACCACGCGGGCCACGCTCTCCAGGCCCTCGTTCGGCCGGTACGACTGGGTCTGGACCGCCGGGCCGGGCGCTGCCGGCGCCACCGAAGTGGTTGCCTTCCGGCCGGTCGGTGTGGCGGAGAGCGGCAGCGTACCCACCGTGACCCTGACCCCGGGATGGCTTGCCGGCCGGACCGTCAAGGAGTTCCGGATGTCCCGGGACGGCACGCGTGCATTGGTCATTTCCCAGCAGAACGGCAAGAGCCTGGTCCAGATCACCGGGATCATCCGGAACACGGACGGCACCCCAAGGGATCTGACCGTACCCCTGACGCTTCTGACGCCCCGGGATCCGGACCAGGGCGTGTGGGTGGATGACACCACGGTCGCGGTCATGAAGGCCTCCGCCAGCGACGCCGTCACTCCCGAGTTGTTGTCCCTGACCTCCACCCAGCCGCAGCAGCTGGCGCCGTGGCCCGGGCTGACTGCCCTCAGCGCAGGAAACGGGACATCGGAGATCTACGGCCAGTCCGCGGAAGGGATCTTCCAGCGGCTCGGCAACGGCTGGTCGCCGCAGCTCAAGGGCCCCATCGACCCGTCTTTCCCGGGCTGACCACGGGTGTGAGAGCGCCGGGGTTGTCCACATAGCCTCCCGCGGTGCTTCCGGCGCTGGCGTCCATGGTCCAGGATCGGAAGATGAGCACTCACACGCCCCATGGTGGCGGAAATGTCGAGGGCGGAAATGCCGGGGAACGCGATGAGGTGCCGGCCCGCGGCAGACCCCCACGCGCGGGGCACAATCCCGGCCGGCGACCGGTCGCGGATCCGGACCTGGCCCCGGCTGCACCGACACCGGCAAGGCACCGCGGCGTGTACGCGCGGCCGCTGGCGCGGCTGTCCGACCGGACCGCCTCGGCTGCGGCAGAGGTGCTCGCCCTCGCCATCCCGGTGGAGTGCGTCTGCTGCGGTGCGGAAGACTCTGCACTTTGCGGCGGCTGCGCCCGGCAGTTGCGCCTGCTGACGCTCAGGCCGTTCCGGGCCGAGGCCCAGGCGCCGGCCCTGATGGACACGGACGGCTCCGTGCTGCTGCCCGTGGTGGCGGCCGGGGCGTACCGGGCGGAGCTCGCGCAATGCCTCCTGTCCTTCAAGAGCCACGGCCAGGCGCGGCTGGCAGGCGAGCTGGCGCGGGGCCTGGCCCGGGCCCTGCAGGCCGCTGCAGGGCCGGTGGAGGGCCTCGTCCTGGTCCCCGTGCCGACCAGCGGTGCCGCCTTCCGCAGGAGGGGGTTCAGTCCCGTTCACCTCCTGCTCCGCCGGCTCGTTCGCGGCGATGAAATCCCCGGGTTCACCGTCGCGGACGTACTGCGGAAAACCGCGCGGCCCGCGTCGGGCCCGGGAACCCCGGAGCTTTCACTTCGGACCGTAATGAACGGGTTGGGGCGGGCCGGCGGACAGAAGGGACTGGGCCGGGGTGCCCGCTCCCGGCGGGTGCGGGGAACCATGCGGGCCAGGGCAGGGCCGTGGTCTCCGGTAGTCGTGGGACGGACGTGCATCGTCGTTGATGACGTGCTGACCACCGGCGCCACTGTGGCCGAGGCAGCCCGTGCGCTGCGGGCAGCAGGGGCCCTTGTAGGCGGTGCCGTTGTGCTGGCCGCGACACGCCCGCCGGCCGCCGCCGACGGTGATGCCTCCGGCCCCGCCGTGGCGGGCTCGACCGGCGTGAAGTAAAAAAATAAACCGGAAAAGGATGAATAACAGGTTGCTATGAACTAACGTCGAAGATGGGTACCAAGAACAGATGTACCTGTCGATAGCGGCTCGGAAAGGGGCTCGACTGTCAGTCAGATCGGCCCCCGGGAAGTACCGCCGTCGTGTCACCGAAGTCATTTGGAGGGCACCATGGAGTTCATGATCAGCGGACGCAACTTGACGGTCTCGGACCGGTTCCGCGAATATGCCGACGAGAAGATCTCAAAGATCGCCTCGTTGGGAGACAAGGTCCAGAGGGTAGACGCGAAGGTCACCAAGGAGACCAAGGCCCGCCAGACCGCAGAATCGCTCACGGTTGAGTTGACAGTCTTGGGACGCGGCCCCGTAATCCGCGCTGAAGCGAGTGCCGCCGACAAGTTCGCTGCCTTCGATCTCGCTTACAACAAGCTTCTTGAACGCCTGCGCAGGGCCAGGGACCGTAGAAAGGTCCATCACGGCCGGCACACCCCGAAGTCCGTTACTGAGGCGACGGCAACGCTGGAGCCCGCAAGCCCCAACGAACCCCTGTACGTTGAGGCGGCAAATCAGCAGGAGGCCCCTGTCCCGGCTGCAGAGAAGTCGCCCTATGAGGTCGAGAACGACATTCCGGCCGGCGATTCGCCCGTCCTGATCCGCCGGAAGGTGTTCCCCGCAGCCCAGCTCACGCTCGATGACGCCGTGGACAATATGGAACTTGTGGGGCACGACTTCTACCTTTTCGTGGACAAGGAGACCAAGGCGCCGTCGGTCGTATACCGGCGTGACGGCTGGACCTACGGGGTCATCTCCCTGGACCAGACCTGCGAGCCCGGACACTCAAGTCTGGAAGAAAAGATCCTCGCCTACCGTTCAGAGGATGAGCCCGCCACCGCATAAGCTGGTGCAGACCATCCGACGAAGGGACTGACGTGCAAGCATCGCTGAGCCTGGCACAGGCACGGCGGATCGCATTGGCAGCCCAGGGATTGGACAAGGAACGGCCCGCCGGACCCGTGACAGCACGGGCGGTGGGCCGTACCTTTGCCCGGCTGCACCTGGTCCAGATCGATTCCGTCAACGTGGTGTCCCGCAGCCACTTCCTGCCGTTTTTCTCCCGGCTGGGCAACTACGACCGTGCCATCCTGCAGCACATGGCGGGGACCCACCCGCGCCGGATGATGGAGTACTGGGCGCATGAAGCCTGCTTCATCCGGCCGGACCACTTCCACGATCTCGTGCAGTGGCAGAACCGCACATGGGTGGGCGCCCACGCCATGGACCCCGAACTGCGCAACGGCGTGGCGGCTCGGGTGCTGGAAACCCTGGCGGTCGGGCGACCCCTGACCGCCGCCGAACTGACCACCCGGCTGGGCCACGTGGAGGACCGGCAGCGGGACCAATGGGGCTGGAACTGGAATGCCGTCAAAAGGGTTCTGGAGCACCTGTTTGAAGAAGGCCTGGTCTCCGCGGCCTCGCGGACCGAATCGTTCGAACGGCGCTACACCCTCACCGCCAGGGTGCTGCCCGGACCGGGTGGTGAGGACGCGGCCCAAGCACCGGATGCTGCCGCCGCGATGGACCGGCTGATCGATGCAGCGGCCCGGGCCCACGGCATCGGGACCGTGCGGTGCTTCGCGGACTATTTCCGGACGCCGCAGAAAGCCGCCGCCGTGGCCGTCCGGAACCTCGTGGACACGGGCCGGCTGCAGCCGGTCACCGTGGCCGGCTGGGACCGACCCTTATACCGCCATGTGGAGGCGAAACTGCCGCGGTCAGCCACGGGCCGCGCGCTGCTGAGCCCGTTCGACTCCCTCGTCTTCGAACGCCGGCGGCTTCAGGAGCTCTTCGGCTTCCACTACAGGATCGAGATCTACACGCCTGAACCGAAGCGGCGGTACGGCTACTACGTCCTGCCCTTCCTGCTGCGCGACGCGATCGTCGCGCGGGTGGACCTGAAGGCCGACCGGGCCGGGAGCCTGCTTCTGGTGCGGACCGCGCACGCCGAACCAGGCGCGCCGGAGGACACCGCCGTCGAACTCGCCGCGGAACTGAAGCTCATGGCAGAGTGGCTGGGACTGGGCGGGGTGGTTGTCTCGCCAACCGGGGACCTTGCGCCGGCGCTCGCCGAAGCCGTGGCTGCACCGGTAAACAGCAGTATCCGCTGAGAGGGAACAGGCGCCACCGGCCCTGCGTCTCTCCCGTAGACTAAACACGCCAGAATTCGGCAGCTTGAGACTGGGAGCAACTTCACGTGGCATCACTTATCGAAAAACTTCTCCGCACGGGGGACAAAAAAACCCTGCGGCAACTGCGGAACTATGCCGATTCCATTAATGCCCTGGAGAGCTCCTTCCAAACCTTCACGGACGCTGAGCTCCGTGAGGAAACTGACCGTCTGCGCGAACGCCACCAGGACGGCGAGAAGCTGGACGATCTGTTGCCGGAGGCCTTCGCGGCCGTCCGCGAAGCTTCCTCCCGTACCCTCGGCATGCGCCACTTCGACGTCCAGCTCATGGGCGGTGCAGCCCTGCACCTGGGCAACATCGCCGAAATGAAGACCGGTGAAGGCAAGACCCTGGTGGCCACTGCTCCGGCCTACCTCAATGCTCTCACCGGCAAGGGCGTCCATGTGGTCACCGTGAACGACTACCTCGCCGAATACCAGTCTGACCTCATGGGCCGCGTCTACCGCTTTCTCGGCCTGACCAGCGGCTGCATCCTGTCCAACCAGGACCCGGCACTGCGCCGCGAACAGTATGCCGCGGACATCACCTACGGCACCAACAACGAATTCGGCTTCGACTACCTGCGCGACAACATGGCGTGGGACAGCTCCGAACTCGTCCAGCGCGGCCACCACTTCGCCGTCGTCGATGAAGTGGACTCGATCCTGATCGACGAGGCCCGCACCCCGCTCATCATCTCCGGGCCGGCGCAGGGTGACACGAACCGCTGGTACAGCGAATTCGCCAAGGTCGTCACGCGCCTGCAGCCCGAGACTGACTACGAGGTCGACGAGAAGAAGCGCACGGTGGGCGTCCTCGAGGCCGGCATTGAGAAGGTCGAGGACTACCTCGGCATTCACAACCTCTACGAGTCCGCCAACACCCCGCTGATCGGTTTCCTGAACAACGCCATCAAGGCCAAGGAACTGTTCAAGCGGGACAAGGACTACGTCATCCTCGACGGCGAGGTGCTGATCGTCGATGAGCACACCGGCCGCATCCTCGCCGGCCGTCGCTACAACGAGGGCATGCACCAGGCCATCGAAGCCAAGGAAGGCGTCGAGATCAAGGCCGAGAACCAGACGCTTGCCACGGTCACGCTGCAGAACTATTTCCGCATGTACGACAAGCTCGCCGGCATGACCGGCACGGCCGAGACCGAGGCCGCGGAGTTCATGAGCACCTACAAGCTCGGCGTCGTGGCGATCCCGACCAACCGCGACATGCAGCGGATCGACCAGGCCGACCTCGTCTACAAGAACGAGACCGTCAAGTTCGACGCCGTGGTCAAGGACATCGCCGAACGCCACGAAAAGGGCCAGCCGGTCCTGGTCGGTACCACCAGCGTCGAGAAGAGCGAATACCTCTCCCGTCTGCTGGCCAAGGAAGGCGTCCGGCACGAGGTCCTCAACGCCAAGAACCATGCCCGGGAAGCCTCGATCGTGGCCCAGGCAGGCCGCAAGGGCGCCGTCACCGTGGCAACCAACATGGCCGGCCGCGGTACCGACATCATGCTCGGCGGCAACGCCGAGTTCACCGCCGTCGCCGAACTGGCCAAGCGGGGTCTGGACCCCGAGGAAAACTCCGAGGAATACGAGGCCGCCTGGCCCGAGGCTTTCGAGTCCGCCAAACAGGCCGTCAAGGACGAGCACGAGGAAGTCCTCAACCTGGGCGGACTTTACGTGCTCGGCACCGAGCGGCACGAGTCCCGCCGCATCGACAACCAGCTCCGCGGCCGTTCCGGACGCCAGGGCGACCCCGGCGAGTCCCGCTTCTACCTCTCGCTGACCGATGACCTGATGCGCCTGTTCAACTCCGGTGCGGCCGAACGCCTTATGAACAGTTCGGTGCCGGACGACGTCGCACTCGAATCCAAGCTCGTCTCCCGCGCCATCGCCTCGGCCCAGGGCCAGGTGGAAGGCCGCAACGCCGAGCAGCGCAAGAACGTGCTGAAGTACGACGACGTCCTGAACCGCCAGCGCGAGGCCATCTACGGTGACCGGCGCCGCATCCTCGAGGGCGATGACCTCCACGAGAAGGTCCAGTACTTCCTGGAAGACACCATCAATGCGTTCATCGACGCGGCCACGGCCGAAGGCACCGGCGACGACTGGGACTTCAACCTCCTGTGGTCGAACCTCAAGACCCTGTACCCGGTGAGCTTTACGCCGCGCGACGTTATCGACGAGGCCGGCGGCAAGTCCCGCATCACGGTTGACTTCCTGCGGGAAGAGATCCTCTCTGACGCCCGGCTGGTCTACCAGGCACGGGAGCAGTCAATCGGCTCCGAAAGCATGCGCGAGCTCGAGCGCCGCGTGGTCCTGTCCGTGATCGGTCGGAAGTGGCAGGAACACCTCTACGAGATGGACTACCTCAAGGAGGGAATCGGGCTGCGCGCCATGGCGCAGCGCGACCCGCTGGTGGAGTACCAGCGCGAGGGCTTCATCATGTTCCAGGCCATGATGGAGGCCATCCGCGAGGAGAGCGTCGGATTCCTGTTCAACCTCGAGGTCGAAGTGACTCCGGCCGAGGACGTTGTGGTGGCGGACGCCGCCGGCCAGCACACCGAACACCACGAGCCGCAGATCCACGCCGCGGGACTCGAGGCTCCGGAGAAGCCGGCGCAGCTGCAGTACACCGCCCCGGGTGAAGACGGCGCCGCCCAGACCCGGATCGAGGCGAAGGCTTCCGGACGTTCAGGAAACCCCGCCAAGGCTGCGGCGCAGGACATCGGCCGCCGCACCGCGAAGAAGAAACGGCGCTAACAGGCGGCACCAGGGGCGGGCGCCAAGCGCGGTCGCCAGGCGCAGAGGCAAACGCAGGAGGACCGGAACGATTGTTCCGGTCCTCCTGCCGTTGTGCCTCCTTTCCTTGCAAGCCGGGTTTCCGCTTCGAACCGGGCCTGCGTATCGTTCCCGCCCCCAATCGGCGGGTTTCCTGTTTCCGGTCCCCAGCCGGGCCGCTCAGCCGATCTCCAGGACTGTGACGCGCCAGGCCACGGTGCCGCGCTCGAGCCTCAACGCGACCGCGCGGACCCGCGATTCCTCGACCACCACCGCGCTGGCCTCATAGACGTCATCCGACACCCTGCAGGCCCGGACGGACCGGACCGACGGGTTGCGGTGCAGGCGGCCCGCCGTTGGCGAGCTGCCGGAGGCGACCCGACGGGTCAGTGCGGCCCGGTGTTGCAGGGCCGCCAGACACCGGGGGTCCAGCCGGCGGGAGAGCTGCTGCGCGGGCCGCGTGCCGGCCAGGACTTCGATGGCCGCCTGCACTGTGCTGCGGGAGATCGCACAAATCTCATGGGTTTCGTCGACCACGCGAAGGGGCGGGGGGACCGCGGCCAGGCGGGTGGCTGGTGTTGCCGTGCCGGATACAACCCGGAGGGCGGAGGCGGGCGTGGTCGCCGCGGCGGCGCGGATCCCGGTGACTGGATTCATGACGGTTCCTTTGCTGGGGGCTGATGCGGGGTGATCTTTCGGCTGGTGCTGACATGCGGTGCTGACGTGCTGTGCTGACTTGCTGTGGTGACGCGTGATGCGGCGGGTCCCTAGATTCCCGGCGGGAGGACAATGACCTGTCCCGGCCGCAGGAAGTGGGGGTTGGCTCCGATAGCCTCACGGTTGTTCGCATAGAGCTGTGGCCACTCTCTGGCGATGTCGGCGTCGGACGCGAGCGGTCCCAGCGCCGCCGCGGCGATGCTCCACAGCGAATCACCGGACCGGACGGTGACCTCCCTGGCTGCGCCGGGGGTGTCCTGGGTGCGCACGTGCCGTGCCGTCAGGGGGCCGGCATCCACGATCGGGCTGAGGGGTTTCCACCGGGGATCCACCGCGGAACTTACCGCGGAGCCGGTGGCCGGCACCTGTGGCGCCGGGGCCGGGGGCGACGACGGGGCACGATCCGGGACGCCGGCGGGCATCGCGGCGCGGGCGGGCGTCCAGGATACCGAGACTGCCGCCGGGACGGGTAGGCCGGGATCCGGCACGTCATGCGCGGTTGCGGCGTTGGCCATCGGAGCGGTCATGAGCTGCAGGCCAACGGCGGCGAGAACCAGCCGGCGCATGAAGGCCGGGCTGAAGCGGCCCGTGGCGGCCGCCGCGCGGGTCCTGCCAAGACGGTCGAGCAGGGCCGCGGCGACGGCGATGGCGAGGGACAGGACCCACCACGTGATGACGATCAGCCCGGCGGTATTCGCCGCGATCCCCAGTTGGTCCTCGAAGGACAGTGACTGATGGCGCCCGGAGGCCAAGTGCCAGCGTTGGACGAGGAAGCTTCCGGTGGCCGCCAGGAAGACCCCCAGCATCAGGATCACGGCTGCCATGGCCGCGTCGGCCCGGACCGTTTGCCGGGACCGGGGTTGGGGATTCTGTCCTGTTGTCCGGTCCATCTCTCAACCTCCATTCGGCTGCAACATCATTTGATGCATTTTGATGTTGTTTGATGTTATTAAATGAAGTCTGAGCCGCAATGGCCACGTTTGTCTAGATGCAGCCCGCAGCCTGTGGATTGACCGGTGCGGGAGGCACGCCTACGCTGGCGCCATGCGGTGGGACGCCCTGTTTGACGACATGGAGGCACAGCTGGCCGCGCGCCAGCGGCTGGATTTTGAGGCAGAAATAGCAGAACGCGCGCTGGTGGACGCGGCGGGGGTGGAGCTCGCCGACCGGCTGCGCGGTTCCCTGGGACTGGGCATCCGCGTTCACCTGACGTCAGGATCCGCGTTCGAGGGGGTGCTGAGCCACGCGGGCAGCGAAGCCCTGGTTCTTGATGAGCCCCACCACCAGGTGCTCGTTCCCTACGCCGCCGCCGTGCACTATGCGGGTCTTTCGCGGCTGGCGGTGCCCGAACAGTCAAAGGTCCGCCAGCGGCTAGGTCTGGGCAGCGCCCTCCGGGGCCTCGCCAGGAGCCGGGCGCGCGTGACGATTCTTGTCTCGCGCGGGCCGGTGGAGGCGGCGTTCGACGGCGTCATTGACACTGTTGGCCGGGATTTCCTGGATCTGGCCGTGGCCCGGGAGGGCGAGGGCCGGCGTCCGGCGAACGACCGGCAGGCGGTGACCATCCCTTTTGGCGCCCTCGCGGGCATCAGGTCCGTCAGCACCGCGGGCGACTAGCCAACCCTGCGGGGTCAGCTCCCGGCGGACTTCGCTTTGGCCTCTTCGATCATGCGGCTGGCCTCGGCGTAGCGTTCCTGGATGTACTGCTCCAGCATCTTCTCCTCAACACGCCACTGGCCGCGCCCGCCCACCTGGATCGCCTTGAGCTCGCCGCTGCGAACGAGTGCGTAGGCAGCCGGGGAGTTGATCTGGAGCTGCTCGGCAACGTCCGCGAGGGTCAGGAATCGGGGCATGTGTCCATTTTGCCACCGTTGGCGTCAATTGGTGCCGTTATCCACAGTTTGCGCCTGTTTGTCCCTGCATCTTCCCCCCGGACCTCCGGGGCGTAACAATAGGGGTGCCAGGGGTGCCCGGCATTGCGGGAATGGACGGCGGCGACAGGGGGACGCATGAGTGGAAGCGCGGCAGCCGAAGGGGCCCGTTTGAAGAAGCCGTCCTGGAAAGATCCCCGGCTGCTCGTCGGCATCCTGCTGGTCCTGGCATCCGTGGTGGGCGTAGTGTCGCTGGTCGGTGCCGCGGACCAGACTACCGAAGCCTATGCCGCGCGCGAGCCGATCGCCGTCGGCGAGACGCTGACACCTGACAAGCTGCACCGGGTCAAAGTGCGGCTCGGCGAGGTGGAGCAGCACTACCTGACCCCGGAGTCCGGTCTGGATACCGGCCTCGTGGCGGTGCAACGAATCGGCAAGGACCAGTTGCTGCCGCGCGAAAGCGTCGGGCAGCTCGACCGGCTGGACCGCAAACCCGTCGCCGTCACTGTGGAAGAAAGCCTTCCCGCTCAAGCCGCGGCGGGCTCCCGGGTGGATGTGTGGGTTGCCCTGCCGGATTCCCGGAACGGCTTCAGCGAACCTGCCCTGCTCCTCTCCGGCGCCGAAATTTCCCAGATCACCGAGGGGAGTACAGCCCTCGGGTCTTCCCGCTCGACTGTTGTCATGGTGCTGGTCCCGGACGCCCAGATGCCGAAGCTTCTGGGGGCGCAGGCCAACAAGGCCAAGATTGCTGTGGTGTGGAACCCGGGCGGTACCGGGCGATGAGCATACCCGTGGTGACCGTCGGGGACTCACGCGATGATCTGGTGGAAGGCCTGGAACGTCTGCACGGTCCCGTGTCCGTTGTGCGGCGGTGCAGCGAGTTGGCCGAACTGCTGGCCGCCTGCCAGAGCGGCCTTGCCCGCGCCGCTGTCGTCGCGACCGGCAGCGAAGAACTGACGGCCTCTCTCGTTGACCGCCTGTCCGCCGTGGGCGTCGTGGTCATTGCGCTGACCGACAGCCCCGGGGAAGCGGCCCGCCTGCGGACCATCGGCGTGGCAGCAGAAGCCCGCGGGGTTGATGCCGCGGCCCTTGCGGCACGGATTGCAGCGGCCGCGGAACAACTCAGCCGCACGGGAGGGCTGCCGGGACTTGCCGCGCCGGACGGCGACTCCTCCGGCACATCCGCGGGCACGGACGAGACGGCCCGGACCTCCGGAGAGCGCGCGGCGGGCACTCGAGGCCCTGCCGGGACGGGCCGGATCATTGCGGTCTGGGGCCCGGGCGGCGCGCCCGGCCGGACCCTGGTGGCTGCCAACATCGCCGGTGAGCTGGCCGCGGAAGGACAATCCGTGTTGCTGGTCGACGCCGACAGTTACGGCGCCAGCGTGGCCGCCCTGCTGGGACTGCTCGACGAGGCTGCCGGACTGGCCCAGGCCTGCCGGCTGGCCGACCAGGGCCTGCTCGACGCCGATGCCCTGCTCCGGGTCGCCACCACGGTGGCGAGCAAGGCCGGGACGTTTCGGGTCCTCACCGGGATCACGAGGGCGGACCGTTGGACGGAATTGCGCGCCGCGGCGCTCACGCTGGTGCTGGAACGGGCAAGGGAGATCGCGGATGTCACTGTGGTGGACACCGGCTTCTGCCTTGAAGCCGATGAGGAGCTCAGCTTTGACACCGGCGCGCCGCGCCGGAACGCGGCGACCCTGAGGAGCCTGGAAATGGCCGATACCGTCTTTGCCGTCGGGGCCGCCGACTCCATCGGAGTGCCACGGCTGGTCCGCGGCCTGGCCGAGCTCCAGGCGGCCGTCCCGCAGGCATCGCCCCAGGTTGTCATGAATAAAGTCAGGGCCGCCGCCGTGGGGCGTTCGCCGGAACGCCAGCTCAGGGAAGCATGGGCGCGGTACGGCCCCTCGGTGCCGTTGTCGGCGTTCCTGCCCTCAGACCCTGCAGCGAGCGACGCCGCCTTGCTGTCCGGAACACTCCTGCTCGAATCCGCCCCTGAATCTGAGCTCCGGCGTGCAATCGCCAAAATGGTTTGTGCACCTGTCCAGCGAAATAAGAAATCCTTTGGCTTTTCTTCCACAGCACAGCGCCGGGCAAAGAGCTAGGGTCATCGTAAGGGCCGCAAAGAGGCGGCTGTGAACTTCTTTTATGGAGGCGTTTCGATGTCGTCTGGGTCCAGCGTGGAGGATCAACCCGTTTCGATCGGTAGTAGCGAAAGCTACCTCGGGGATTACTACGAGCACCTCGCGGAGGAGGATTTCCGGGCCTATCCCCAAGAAGTCCTGACGGCAAGGGCCGATACCCACCGCCAGATCGCGGCGACGCGGCTGCCGGGCGTCGCGAACATCGCCGTCCGGGACGAGGCCGATTGCAGCGTCCTGTACATCGTCACGGATGACATGCCCTTCCTCGTGGACTCCGTCAACGCCGAACTGGTCCGCCAGAACGCCCCCATCCACCTCGTCCTGCACCCGCTCTTCGTAGTGACCCGCAACCGCGAGACCGGCGACCTGGTCAAGGTGGCACGCGTTCCGTCCCACCTGGGCTTCTCCAGCGGGGACACGGCGGCCATGCCGAACATCTCGCACCTGATCGCCCAGGGCGACAACGCCTCGCACATGGAATCCTGGATCGCCGTCGAAATCGACCTCGTCAGCGAACAGAAGCGCGAGGAGCTCGTGAAGGGCATCTCCCGGGTGCTTGGCGACGTCCGCGCCGCTGTCGAAGACTGGCCGAAGATGCGCACGAAAGCCCTGGAGATCTCCGCGGACTTGGACCGGGTGGCCAATCGGGCCCAGATTGCCGAGCTGCGGCAGGCGCAGGATCTGCTCCGCTGGCTCGACGACGGCAACTTCACCTTCCTCGGCTACCGCGAATACGACCTCGTCAACGAATCCGGCGAGGATGTGCTGGAACTGCGCGAGGAAAGCGGCCTCGGCCTGCTCCGCGCCGGCGCCGACGCCCGCCAGGTCCAGCACCTCACCGAGGCCGGCAGGAAGAAGGCCCGCGAGAAGCGCGCCCTCGTGATCACCAAGGCGAACTCGCGCTCCACTGTGCACCGCTCGGCGTACCTGGACTACATCGGCGTGAAGAGCTTCGACGCCGCCGGAAACGTCAACGGCGAACGCCGCTTCATCGGCCTCTTCGCCACGACCGCCTACGCCGGATCCGTCCGGGACATCCCCGTGGTCCGGGAAAAGGTGGCCGCGGTCCTCGACGACGCCGGCTTCCCGCCGGACTCGCACTCGGGCAAGGACCTGCTGGGCATCCTCGAAACCTACCCCCGGGACGAGCTCTTCCAGATCGAAATCCCGGACCTCGCCGCCATCGCCACCGGCATCCAGCGGCTGCAGGAACGCCGCCGGACGCGGCTCTTCCTCCGGCCCGATATCTACGGCCGGTTCATGTCCGCCGTCGTCTACCTTCCGCGCGACCGCTACACCACCAACGTCCGCCTGCGCATTGAGCAGGAACTGCGCGAGACCTTCAACGCCGTGTCCATCGACTACGAGGCGCGGATGACCGAGTCGGCTCTGGCCCGCCTCTTCTTCCGGATCCGGCTTCCGAAAGACGCCGATGTCAGCAACGTCAACAGCGACGAGCTGGAGAAGCGGCTGGTCCGGGCCGCCCGCTCCTGGGGCGAAGGCATTTCCGAAGTTCTGCGCGCCCGCGCCGACGGTGGGGGAGCCGGCGTCACGGAGGACCGTGCCAAGGAACTTGCGGCAGTCTGGGCCGAGGCATTCCCCGCCACCTACCGGGTGGACTACGAGATCGAAGACGCGCTGGAGGACATCGACCGCTTCGAGAAGTACGGCGCCGCTACCGAACGGGCCGGAGAGGGTGTCAAGGAAGAGCCCGGCGTCCACGTCTACCTTCCGGAAGGCGCCGGCGCCATGCTGGAGGAAGACGCCAGGGTCAAGCTCTACATGCTGGAGCCGAAGAGCCTGAGCCAGATCCTGCCGTATTTCCACAACCTCGGCCTCGAGGTGCTGGACGAGCGCCCCTTTGAGATCGAGACAGCGGACCAGCGCGACTTCTTCCTCTACGATCTCGGCCTGAAGTACCCGGCCGGAGTGGACCCTTTGACCACGGGACAGCTGCTCGCGGACTCCTTCGGAGCGGCCGTTTCCGGTGCCGTGGAATCGGACAGCTTTGACCGGCTGGTGCTGCGCGAACGGATGCACTGGCGCCAGGTGGTTGTGCTGCGCGCCTACGCCAAGTACATGCGGCAGATGGGCAACACCAACTCCTTCGGATTCCTGGCGGACACCCTGCTGGCGAACCCGGACGTCACGCGGGGCCTCAGCAACCTGTTCGCAGCACGCTTCGACCCGGCGCTCAGCGACGCCGAACGCCGGCTCAAGGAGGCCGAGGTCCTCACCGGACTGGACGCCGCGATCGAGCGGGTCGCGACCCTTGACGCCGACCGGGTGCTGCGTACGTTCAAGAACCTGGTCCAGGCCACGCTCCGGACGAACTACTACCAGAACAAGCCCCACCTCAGCTTCAAACTGGATCCGTCCCGCATCGACGGGCTGCCGTTCCCGCGGCCGATGTACGAGATCTGGGTCTACTCGCCCCGGGTTGAAGGCGTCCACCTGCGCTTCGGCAAGGTGGCCCGCGGCGGGCTGCGCTGGTCTGACCGGCGCGAAGACTTCCGCACCGAAATTCTGGGTCTCGTGAAGGCCCAGACCGTCAAGAACGCCGTCATCGTCCCCACGGGCGCCAAGGGCGGCTTCTACGCCAAGCAGCTCCCGGACCCGGCGAGTGACCGCAGCGCCTGGATGGCCGAGGGCATCGAGAGCTACAAGACGTTCATCCGTGGCCTCCTGGACATCACGGACAACCTCATCGTCACGCCCGAGGGCGAAACGGTCAGGCCGCCGGCCGACGTCGTCCGCCACGACGACGACGACTCCTATTTGGTGGTCGCGGCCGACAAGGGCACCGCTTCGTTCTCCGACATCGCCAACGGGCTGTCCGCCGAGTACGGCTTCTGGCTCGGCGACGCCTTCGCCTCCGGCGGCTCGGTCGGTTATGACCACAAGGCCATGGGCATCACCGCCCGCGGCGCCTGGGAATCGGTCAAGCGCCACTTCAGCGAGCTGGACCTCGACACCCAGTCGGAACCCTTCACCGTGGTGGGCGTCGGCGACATGTCCGGCGACGTGTTCGGCAACGGCATGCTGCTCTCCAAGCACATCCGCCTGCTGGCCGCCTTCGACCACCGGCACATCTTCCTCGACCCCACTCCGGACGAGGCAACGTCCTACGCCGAGCGCCAGCGGCTCTTCGAGCTGCCCCGGTCCTCGTGGGATGACTACAACAAGTCGCTCATCAGTGAAGGCGGCGGCGTCTTTGCCCGGCAGGCCAAGGTGATCCCCGTGTCCGCCCAGATCCGCGCGGCGCTCGGACTCCCGGACGGCACCACGGAACTCAGCCCGCCGGAACTCCTGCGCGCGATCCTCCTGGCCCCGGCCGACCTGCTCTACAACGGCGGCATCGGCACCTACGTCAAGGCCAGCACCGAAACGAACGCCGAGGTCGGCGACAAGGCCAACGACGCCATCCGCGTCGACGGCCGCGACCTGCGGGTCAAGGTGGTCGGAGAAGGCGGAAACCTGGGGATGACCCAGCGCGGACGCATCGAGGCGGCGCTGCAAGGCGTCATCCTGAACACCGACGCGATCGACAACTCGGCCGGCGTCGACTGCTCCGACCACGAGGTCAACATCAAGATCTTCGTGGACCGGATGGTCGCGGCCGGCAAGCTGGACCGCGCCGAACGTGCCGACTTCCTGGCCTCGATGACCGACGAGGTCGGCCGGCTGGTGCTCGAGGACAACATCGACCAGAACATCCTGCTCCTCAACGACCGCATGCGGGTCTCCGAATGGAGCCCCAGCTACGAACGGCTCATGGACTGGCTGGAAAAGTCCGCGGACCTCAAGCGGGACCTCGAGGCGCTACCCACCACGGCGACGCTGCGCGAGCGGCTGGAACAGGGCCAGGGACTGACCTCCCCGGAACTCTCGGTCCTGGCCGCCTACGCCAAGATCGAACTGGCTACCGCACTGCGCGACAGCGACCTCGCCGATGACCCGTGGTTCCGCTCGACGCTGCGGGCCTACTTCCCGGAGCAGCTGCGGGAGAGGTTCGACGCCGAACTGGACACCCACCCGCTGCGCCGCGAAATCATCGCGACCATCGTGGCCAACGACATGATCAACCTCGGCGGTATCACGTTCGCGTTCCGCGCCATTGAGGAAACGTCGGCCACGGAATCGGCCGTTGCCAAGGCATTCGTCGCCCTCCGCGAGGTCTACGAGCTGGACGTCATGGTGAAGGAGCTCAACGAACTGCCGGCGTCGTTCCCGACCGAACACTGGAGCACCGTCCACCTGGACATCCGGCGGCTCCTGGACCGCGCCGTCCGCTGGCTCCTCGGCCAGGGCTCGGCGTCCCGTCCCATCGCCGAGATCGTGGCAGAATTCAAGCCACTGATGGATCCCATGCGGTCCCGCCTGCTGGACTACCTCCGGGGCGACGACCGGGCCCGCGTGGCCGAGTGGCTCGAGAAGGCGCGCGGCTGGGACCTTCCGGAAGACCTTGCACACCGCTGGGCGGAACTGTTCGAAAGCTTCGTGCTCCTGGACATCGCCAAGATCGTCCATGTCAGCCCGGAGCCAGTGGCCGAGATCGCCCACGTGTACTACACGGTCTTCAACCGCTTCCACGCGGATTCCCTCCTCGAGCGCATCACCAAGCTGCCGAGGGAAGACCGCTGGCAGGCTCTGGCCCGTGCAGCCCTGCGCGACGACCTCTACTCCACCGTCTCGGACATGACGACGGCGGTACTGGAGAGCACCCCGGCCGGTACTCCGGCCGAGGAACGGTTGGCGGCCTGGGAGGGCCAGAACGTGGAGCAGTTGGGCCGGGCGAAGTCCATGTTCGACGAGGTCAATGCCCTTGAGGCCGATGACATGGCCTCACTGTCGGTAGCATTGAGGCTCTTGAGGTCAATCGTCCGACGCTAGGGGGCTGCTGTCCCCGGCGTCGCAAATGGAGGTGCTGTGGCAATCTTTACGGACCCTATCAGGGAGCATGCTGATTTTGGCCCGGGGGATGCCGAGTGGCTGCACCTCCTGGTCGGCGACTGGCAGATGGTCGCCGACCTCGCGTTCGCCGACCTGGCCCTGTGGTTCCCGCATCCTGAGCTCGGCTACGTGGCGCTTGCCCACGTCCGCCCCTCCACCACGCACACGGTGTTCCACGCCGACTTCGTGGGGGAGGGGATCAGGTCGGACCTGCAGCCGCTGGTCGACAAGGCGTGGGAGAGCCGCGCGATCGAACGCTCCAACGAGACCAACTGGAGCAGCGACATGGCGCTCCGGGTCGAGGCGGTCCCGATGGTCCGCAACGGTCGCACCCTGGCGATCGTCACGTCCCATATGGATCTGTCCAGTTCACGGATGCCTTCCCGGCTCGAGCTCACGTACCGGCAGTGCGCCTACGATCTGCTGCGCATGGGCACCCTGGGCCTGTGGCCGGACTTCGCCTCGCCGACAGGTTCGCGCCGGGGTGCCCCGCGTGTGGGCGACGGCCTGATCAGGCTCGACGCCGAGGGGATCGTGCAGTACGCCAGTCCCAACGGGGTTTCCGCGTTCCGCCGGCTCGGGGACGGCGAGTCCCTCGAAGGCCGGTCCCTCGCCGAGGTGACAGCCGGGCTCCTGAAGGACCGGCGCATGGTCGATGAAACACTGCCGCTCGTGGTCACGGGCCGCATGCCGTGGCGCAGTGAAATCGAGTCACGCGGCGTGAGCCTTTCGCTGCGGGCTATCCCGCTGCGCGACGAACAGCAACGGTTCGGAGCCCTGGTCCTCTGCCGCGACGTCTCGGAGCTGCGCCGCCGGGAGATGGAACTGGTGACCAAGGACGCCACCATCCGCGAGATCCATCACCGGGTGAAGAACAACCTGCAAACCGTTGCGGCCCTTTTGCGGATGCAGTCGCGGCGCATGGTCAGCGACGAGGCCAAGCAGGGGCTCGAGCAGGCCATGCGGCGGGTGGCGACCATTGCCCTGGTGCACGAGACGCTGTCCCAGGGTCTGACCCAGAGCGTCGATTTTGATGAGCTGATCGGCCGCCAGTTCCGCCTCTCGGCAGAGGTCGCTTCACCCTCGCAACAGGTCAAGACGCAGCGTTCCGGGCTCTTCGGCGACTTGCCGAGCGACTTCGCCACGCCGTTGGCCCTCGTGATCAATGAACTCGTCACGAACGCCGTCGAGCACGGGCTGGAGGGACGGACCGGCACGGTCTGGCTGGTCGCCGACCGCTCGGAAACCGAAGAGGGGGACGAGCTTCTCACCGTACGGGTGGAGGACGACGGCGTCGGGCTGCCGGACACGCCGTATGTCGAGGGCCTGGGCCTGCAGATCGTCCGCACACTCGTCACGAGCGAACTGGGCGGCACGATCCACTGGCGGGCCAGGGACGGCGGCGGAACCGCAGTCCAGATCGTCCTGAGCCTCACGACCCATTGAGCCTGGCACACAAAGGGACGGTGATTTTCGTGGACGCCGCTGCCCTGCGGCGCCGGCCACGTTGACCGGAGGCCCGTCACGGGCCCATGCCCCGCCCGGGTCCGCGGGACAGAGGAGAGCGGCTTAAACGGACAATGGCCGCGGACCTGTCGGTCCGCGGCCATTGTTGCAGGGGTCGTGCGGCAGCTGCCGGCGCTCCGGCAGCTGGATCAGGAAGCGCGCCGGGCGCGTGCGGCGCGGCGCTTCAGGGCGCGGCGCTCGTCCTCGCTCATGCCGCCCCAGACGCCGGCGTCCTGGCCGGACTCCAACGCCCATTGCAGGCAGGTGTCCACAACGGGGCAGCGCCGGCAAACGCTCTTCGCTTCCTCAATCTGCAGGAGGGCAGGGCCGGTGTTTCCAACGGGGAAGAACAGCTCCGGGTCCTTGTCAAGGCAGGCTGCGCGGTTACGCCAATCCATGCTGATCAGTCACTCCATTCCTGGGAACTCGTTAAATGCCTTTGTGAAATTATTCACTAGAGGCTTCATAAGAAAAGGGCCCATTGGGGCCCCCTCGGTCATCTGGATTAAGCGTGTCATGTTAACGCTGTGTAAACAAGGGGTAATAGAGGTCAAAATGCCTCGAGACCGTGAGCGATGCATCACATTGAGTAGCGGCGTCCTCACATCTAGACGACTATGTCCGGTAGTGTGCCAGTGTGTCAAGGCCCCCCGTGAACCCCGAAGATCCCCGCGAAAATGCCGCCGACAATGCGGGCGACGGTCCAAGCAACCATGCCGAGGGGCCTCCCGGCGAAAATCCCGTCCGGCGCGAGGCCGGCGACCCTGCCGCAGCCGTCGTGCGGCCCCGCGCCGTCGTCGTCATCTCCGTCGTCGTGGCGCTGGAAGCCACGGCCCTGCTCCTGGCGGGTGTCTGGTACGGGACTCAGCTCGTGACCGGGGCGCCGGTACTCTCCTTCTGGGGCGCCGTCTTCACGCTGTGCCTCCTTCTGGCGGCCTCCGTTTGGCTTTTCGCCGTGGCGCGCTTCCTCATGCGGGGGTTCCGCTGGCCGCGGGCAGGTGCCCTGATAGCCCAGCTCATCGTCCTGACCATCGGCTTCCCGACCCTGACCGGCGGCTATCCGCTGGCCGGACTCGCCATGGTGGTTCCCGCAGTCACGGCCATTGTGCTCCTGTTCGACAAGCGGGTCATCGCCTTCGGCTCACGGGCAGCCGGAGCGCCGCCCGCCCTGTAGCGGCCCGCAGCTTACCTCCCGCCCGCTCACGTCGAGTCCTGTAGCGGCCCGTCACGTGCGGCACCCTGTCCGGGGGATGTGCGGACGGGCCCGCCGGCAGGTCGGTCCGCAGCCAGTTGGACGGGCGTCGCCCGGCCGTCGGATATAACGACAGCTCGTCCTGGCGGAGGATTCTGTTCCGGTTCGAACCGGACGCCGAACATGTCGCCGTCGATGAGACCCCGCGGACGAATCAGGACCGCCCGTCCCTGGCTGCGCGCCATGCCGGCGAGGGTTACGCGTTGCCCGAATCCGGGGCCGAAACCCGCGGTCAGGACGACACGCCAGCCTAGGCTGTTCAGGGCCGCCAGGTTGCTGTTGGCCTCGGGCGGGAGCAGATCAGCGTCATCTGCCAGCGCTATCGCGGCCCGGTCGAGGGTGCCCGCGAGCGCGGAGGCATGGACTGCGGACCAGTATTGGCCGGGCTCGGTCCCCGGCTGCGGTGAGAGCCAGGCTCCTGCAGGGTTCATCGCCGGGAGCGCGGCCAGCAACGTGCTCCTCCCGGAGGCCGGGCCGCCAAGGACCGCGAGGACACCGCCGGCCGGCAGCCGGACTCCACACGGCCGGAGCTCGTCTCCGGCCACCCCGATGAGCAGTTCGGTGGCCGGGACCGTGACCTGTGCGGTCCCGTGCACTGCACCGTCCACTGCACGATCCACTGCATCAGAGGCGGCAGCAGACGCGGCAGCGATCGTGGACGCGGGTCGCACGGACGGCGCAGGCGGCGCACTCCGATGGCCGCCCCTCGGAGCGCCGCAGCTGGCCAGAACCTCGCCCACCGTCACCAGTGTTGGCAGGGCGTCGACCCGAAACGGCTTCGTCGCGACGGCTTCGAAAACCTGGCTCCGCCCGCCCGCTGCCTTCGGCTCGAACATCTGGGCCGGGTGCCCGGTTGCCCCGGGAGCCGGGACGAACGCACCGAATACGGCGACGCGCCCGGGGAACGGCTCCAACGCCGGAAGCCGCGGCCAGGCAAGACGGCCCTCGTCGGTGGACCCCGCAGGAAAGAAGATCCGGTTTGGCAATGCGGCGAAAAACCTCGACGTCACGAGCTCGCGCTCGCCGGAGACCACAACAGTGATCCCGGCACGGGGTCCGTCGCGCACGATGTCATGGACCAGGTCTTCGGCCCACGCCAACGGCCCGGAACGGAAGGCCGACACCCAGGCACCCCAGGCGTTGAGCACCAGGACCAGCAGCGGCCGGGGCGAGGCCGACGGCACACTGAGCCGGATAGTGACTTCTTCCGCGACCCGCTGCAGCACCCTGGCGGCCCGGCGGAGTTCGTGCAGGCCTGCCACCGCGCCGGATCGGGGTGCCGCCGCGACGGAGCCGAAGGCACCGGTGGCGTCGAGGACGTAGAGGTGCGACTCCAGATTGCCGGTCAGGAGCTGATCGACTGCGAGGGCCAGAGCGGCGTCGCTGGTGCCGGCCCCGGCGCCGACGAGGCCCAGATGCCCGTGCCGGGCAGGGCTCCAGCTCAGTTCCGTGACGCACTGGAGTTCCGGCAGGTCCACCCGGCCCAACCGGATCAGGTCCCGGGCGGCATGCCCTGGACCCGGGTACGGCAATCGTTCCGGCAGGGGGTCCGCTACCGGCCGGCGTGGCAGCGGGCCGCCGCGTTCCTGCCACAGGCCCGCAACGACGTCGATGAGCGGCGCGGCCACCGGTGCCGGCGCCCGGGCCGCGCCGTCGGAGTTTTCCTGCCGGCCGGGGAAGCCGTCGGCCGCGAGGCCGACTGTCTGCGGCCGGGTCAAAGTCTCCGTGACTGTGCGCACCGTGACTGTACCGTCTGTCGGCGCGTCCGTCCCGGACGCCATGGTGGCCGTCTGGAACTCCTCTGGGGCTTGTGTGCCGCGTATCAGGAACGCCCGCCCGGGCCGTGCGATGGGGATGGCGGCCGCGAGGCCGGAGCCCATGACGTCGAGCGATTCGAGGCCGGACTGGACCCGGAGGGCGATGCAGGTGGTGACATTGGCCCTGATGTCGGCGTTCAGGGCTCCCTGCGGCCGCTGAGTGGCCATGATGAGATGGATCCCCAGCGACCGGCCGATGGCAGCAATCCGCATGAGTTCGGACAGGGCGCCGGGGGCTTCGTCCACCAGGATCCTGAACTCGTCAACGACGATGACCAGATAGGGCACGGCCGGGCCATCCCCTGGTGATGACTCATACGTCGCAAGATCCGGCGCATTCACCCGAGCCAGCAGCTCTTCCCTGCGCCGAACCTCGGCCCGCAATGAGACGAGCGTGCGCTCCACGTCGGGAGCGCCGAGATCCGTCAGCAGGCCGACGCAGTGCGGGAGCCCGGTCAGCGGGCCCAGGCCCGAGCCGCCCTTGAAATCTATAAAGAGCAGGTTGACCCGGTCCGGGGGATGACTGGCCGCGAGCCCGGCGGCGAAGGTCCGCAGAAACTCCGATTTCCCGGAACCCGTAGTCCCTGCGACCAGGAAGTGCGGACCGTCCGCCTTCACATCGATCCGAATGGCCCCAGCGCTCCCCATACCGACAAGAACCCCCAGTCCGGCGGCGGGGCCGGTCCGGGCCCAGCGCCGGGAGATATCCGGAGCCGCGAGGGGAAGAACGTCCGCCAGTGCACAGCGGTGCGGGACGGCTGGCGGGAGAGCCGCCGGGGTGCGCCCGGCGGCGTTGAATCTGCGGCAAAAGCGGTCAAAGACGCCCGGCGGGACAAGATCAGGGATGAACTCCACAGGTGGGGCGTCTGCCGTGATGAGGGTGCCGAGCCGGCCGAGGACGATGCCGGGGTGCTGATCGGGGCCTTGTTCCGGTAGATACTCAATCACCCTCCAGCCGTGTGCCGTGGCCAAGTGCCGCAACGTGGGCCGCATGCCGACAGCGGCCCGCCCCGCGGCGTCCCGATCGGCCGCGTCCTCATCGGCAACGTCCGGACCGGCCGAGGCACTGAACTGCCTGGCCTGCCAGGGAGCGTCCCAGAAGATGAGGACTCCGTGGGCGTATCCCTCCCCGGGGCCGCCAGCCAAGCGAGCTGCGGTGACAGCGTGAGTCGCCGACAACGTGACGCCGGGCAGGAAGCGCGCCGCCAACGGCAGCGTGTCCGCCGCGCCGTGCAGGAGCACACAGGTGCTGCCGGCCTGCGGGTAGGCAGCCAGTTGCAGGATGAAGGAGCGTAGCAGCCCGGCGGCCGCGGACCCGGGGCCGTGGACAGTCACCACCGCAGACGCCGGGTCCAAGGTCAGGGGCACCGGGCCTAGGGGCGTGGGCCGGAAGCCGGATTCAGGCGGTTCCAGCCGGATATTCGCCCGCTGATCCGCAAGGCCGAGTCGCAGCCAGATGCCCGGAGGCTCCCCGCGGGATGCACCGTGTGGTGCGGAGGCCTCGGCTGCAGAAGCAAGAACAAGGTCCGCCGCGGAGGGGGCGGCCTGCCGGCGTCGGTCCCGGTCCTGCAACACCGCCGCCGCAATGGCAGCGGCGAGTTCGCGGCGCTGGCGCCGGCCGGACAGGACCGGGACGAGGACGGATACGGCAGATACCGCGGTAAAGGCCAGGAACATCCACATTCCGGTGAGCAGCGCCAGGCCGATGCCGGTCAGGAGCGGCAGCACCGCGGCCAGGACCACGGCGGCCCGGTGGCTTGGGGCAGCGGTCCCGCGGACAACAAGTGGCTCGGCCACGCTGCCGCCTGCAGTCGCCGTCAGGGAGCCCGCCGCAGCGTTCGGCTCGGTCAGCGGCCCCAGCCGGAGCGACATGGTGGAGTCGCCGCAACGGATCGAAGACGCCGTGGTCACCGGCGCCGACCGCACTTTGCGGCCGTCGACGCTGGTTCCGTTCGCGCTCCCGAGGTCGGCGATCGTGACGGCCGAGTCCGAGACGTCCAGGCGTGCGTGCTCCCGGGAGAGTGCGGCGTCAGGGATCTGGATCTCTGTCCCGCTGCGTCCGATCCGGAACTGGCCCCGCCGCAGCGCGACGACGGTGCCCGCGCCTGGACCGCTGTGGACGGCGAGCAACAACATGGCAGGTTTCGGGTGCCCGGGCCGGGGCCGGGATCGCGCGGCGGAACCATCAGGAGACGCGGTGCCGGCAAACCCACTGCCCGCAAGCCCGGAGCCGTTAGTGGACAGGGCGCCGTCAATCAGAACGGCGCCCGGGACCAGGGGAGCGGCGCCCACCGTCATGGCCGCAACCGGGGCTCCCCGGACAAACAGTTCACCTGTCCCGTAGCGCCGGGCGATGGCGGCTTCCAGGTCTGCGCCGGTGCAAGGGGCTGGCATATCGGCGGCGAGCTCGATGAGCTGCCCGTCCGGCGTCGATCCAGACCCGAGCGTGCCCTGCGTGGGAGTGCCGTGGAGGGAAGTGCCCGGCGCGAGGGTGCAGTGGAAGATCATCAGGGGGCGTCCTTTCCCGCGTGGCGGCCCGCTTCCCACGTTAGGGACGCTTCGCCCCGGTTGCGGCCGCGAAATTGGGCTATGTGGACAACCCCGGAGCGCGCAGCGCATGCGCTGCGCCGGGGCCGCACGCGCCCCGCATCCGCGCCGCACCCGGGCCGCATGCGCGCCGTGCGACGCGGGCCGGGCGCCGACTCCAATGGCGCCTCGGGTAGGCTAGAGCAGCAGACAATGCGCAACATTGGGCTGCCCGCATTCGAATCAGGAGAGTTTGTGACCGCTGACCTCGTCATCGTAGGGTCGGGCTTCTTTGGCCTGACAATCGCAGAACAGGCCGCCACAGAGCTGGGCTTGAAGGTAGTCGTCATCGACCGCCGCCATCACATCGGCGGCAATGCCTACAGCGAAAAGGAAGGACAGACCGGCATCGAGGTGCACCGCTACGGTGCCCACCTCTTCCACACGTCCAACGACCGTGTGTGGGAGTACGTGAACCGCTTCACCACCTTCACGAACTACGTCCACAAGGTCTATGGCGTGCACAAGGGCGAGGTGTACTCCCTGCCCATCAACCTGGCCACGATCAACCAGTTCTTCCGGGCCAACCTCACCCCGGGCCAGGCGCGGGAACTGATCACCGAACAGGCGGGCGAACTGGCGGGCACCGATCCGCAGAACCTGAACGACAAGGGCATCCAGCTCATCGGCCGTCCGCTCTACGAGGCGTTCATCAAGCACTACACCGGCAAGCAGTGGCAGACGGATCCCAAGGACCTGCCCGCGGGCATTATTTCCCGCCTCCCCGTCCGGTACAACTACGACAACCGCTACTTCAACGACAAGTACGAGGGCCTGCCGACCAACGGCTACACGGCCTGGATCGAGAAGATGGCCGAGCACCCGAACATTGAGGTCTGCCTCAACACGGACTTCTTCGACGAGTCGCACGAGTACAGCAAAGACAAAGTGGTCGGCACCATCCCGGTTGTTTATACCGGTCCCGTCGACCGCTACTTCGACTACGCCGAAGGCGATCTCTCCTGGCGCACGATCGACTTCGAGGAAGAAGTCCTCGACGTCGGCGATTTCCAGGGGACTTCCGTGGTCAACTACAACGACGACGACGTGCCGTTCACGCGCATCATCGAGCCGCGCCACTTCCACCCGGAACGCGACTACCAGACGGAGAAGACCGTCATCATGCGCGAATTCTCCCGCGCGGCGGAAAAGGGCGACGAGCCCTATTACCCGATCAACACTGCCGCCGACCGGGAGCGCCTGCTCAAGTACCGCGACCTCGCGGCAGCCGAGAAGGACGTCCTCTTCGGCGGACGCCTCGGCACCTACAAATACCTGGACATGCACATGGCCATCGGCTCTGCCCTGACCATGTTCGAGAACAAGATCCGGCCGCATTTCGAGGCCGGCGCCACGATTGAAAGCGGAGGAGTGGACGCATGAGCGCCGCTGAAACGACACCCAGCTGGAACCCGATTCAGCGGGTCATCCTGCCATCGACGGACCAGACTGACACCGTATCCCTCTACGTTGACGCCGGCACCGCCAGCGGCATCCGGCTCCGGGAGAACGACGAATTCGCCCGCACCCCCAAGCTGCTCGAAGACAAGCTGCAGATGTTCAGCTCGGAGAGCCGCGAGGCGCACTTCGAAGACCTCCTTGGCCGGCACTCCATGCGCGTGCGCTCCGGTGAGCAGATCTCGTTCGGCACCTACTTCAATGCCTTCCCCGCAAGCTACTGGCGCCGCTGGACCTCGGTGCGGGACATCCGCCTGGTCGTGGAGACGTCCGGCCCGGGAACGGTCACCGTCTACAAGTCGAACGCCCGCGGCTCAGTCCAGCGCGTCGACGGCAAGCACGTCGACGGCGACACCACCTCCACGTTCGAGCTCTCGCTCAAGCCTTTCGGCGACGGCGGCTGGTACTGGTTCGACCTGGCCGCCAGCACCGGCGACCTCGTCCTGAAGAACGGCGCGTGGCAGGCCACCGGCGGCCCCGCGACCAAGGGGCAGGTGACCCTGGAAATCACCACGATGAACAAGCCGGACTTCTGCCTGAACAACGCCCGCATCCTGGCGGAGAACGCGGAGGTCCTTGAGAACGTCAAGGAAATCCTGATCGTGGACCAGGGCACGCAGAAGGTCCAGGACCAGGAGGGCTTCGCCGCTGTGCGGGACGCCCTCGGCGGCAAGCTGCGGGTCATCAACCAGGCCAACCTCGGCGGCTCCGGCGGCTTCGCGCGGGGCATGTTCGAGGCCGTCGAAAACGGCAGCGACTACGCCCTGCTGCTCGACGACGACATCGTCGTCGAACCCGAGAGCATCGTGCGGCTCCTGACGTTCGCCGACCACTGCCGCAAGCCGACGATTGTCGGCGGCCACATGTTCGATCTCTACAACCGCAGCGTCCTGCACACCTTCGGCGAGGTGGTGGACCCCTACCGGATCGTCCCGGCCCTGCCGCATGCCGACATGGAGACGCGGCACGATTTCAGCGTTGCGAACCTGCGTCAGACCCCGTGGCTGCACCGCCGCGTGGACGTGGACTACAACGGCTGGTGGATGTGCCTGATCCCCACGAAGGTGATCCAGGAAATCGGGCTGTCCCTGCCTCTGTTCATCAAGTGGGACGACGCCGAATACGGGTTGCGCGCCCGTGAAGCGGGCTTTGCCACGGTGTCGATGCCGGGTGCTGCCGTCTGGCACGTATCCTGGATCGACAAGGATGACCTTGTCGGCTGGCAGGCCTACTTCCACGCTCGGAACCGGCTGATCACCACCCTGATCCACAGCCCGTACCCGAAGGGCGGCCGGGTGCTGCGCGAATCTTTCCAGTCCGACGTCAAGCACCTCGTGTCCATGCAGTACTTCACCGAGCACGGGCGCATCGACGCGCTGCGGGACCTCCTGAACGGTCCCGACGACCTCCACAAGGTGCTCGGCACCAAGCTGCCGGAAATCAACGCGCTGAAGGCGCAGTACCCGGACGCCCAGCTGAAGGAAGACGTCGATGACTTCCCGGCGCCCAAGATCGGGCGCGGGCCCATGGGCGGGACCGTCGTGGGCCTTCCCAGCAAGAAGCAGCTGATCCCGTGGGGCATCAAAACGGTGGCGCGCCAGCTCATCAAGGCGCCGGGACCGGAAAGCGCCGAACGGCCCCAGGGCTACCTGGCCCACCGCGACAACCGGTGGTATCGGGTGGCGCACTATGACAGTGTGGTGGTCTCCAACGCGGAGGGCACGGGCGCCTCGTGGTACCAGCGCGACCCGAAGAAGCTCAAATCGATGCTGACCGAAGCGACCATGCTGCACGCAAAACTGTTCCGGGAATGGGACAGCCTTGCCGCGCAGTACCGCCGCGCCGTCACCGAGATCAGCTCCATCGATGCGTGGAAGAAGACGTTCGAGGCGAATTCCGAGGACGGCAGGTAGATGGCTGGTCAAACCGACCAACTGATCAAGCCCGGATCCGGGCACGGGCTCCTGGACGTCTACGGCGACCGCTTCCTCCTGAAGCTGCTGGTGCGCAAGGAAATCAAGGTGCGCTACCGCGGCTCCGTGCTGGGCCTGCTGTGGTCCTACGTGAAGCCGCTCGTGCAGTTCCTGATCTACTTCGTGGCGCTGGGCATCTTCCTGAACCTTCAGCGGGGAACGCCGAACTATGCGATCTACCTGTTCTCCGGCATTGTCCTAGTGAACTTCTTCACGGAATCGCTGTCCAACGCCACCCGCTCGATCGTGGACAACCGGGACCTGATCCGGAAGATCTACCTGCCCCGGGAACTCTTCCCGGTGGCAACGGTCTGGGTCTCTGCAGCGCACTTCCTGCCTCAACTGGTGGTGCTGGTCGGTGCCTGCCTGGTGGTCGGGTGGGCGCCCACGCTGCTGCAGCTCGCCGCGGTGGTCCTGATCTTCTTCATGGTCGCCGTCCTTGGCACGGGCCTCGGCCTGCTGTTCGGCGCCATGAACGTGTATTTCCGGGACTCGGAAAACATCGTCGACATGATCGTCATGGTCGTCACCTGGGCCTCCCCGGTCCTCTACCTCTGGACGATGGTCGCAAAGGTGATGGGCGACTGGTTCTGGATCTACCAGCTGAACCCGATGACGGTCGCCGTCGAGGTCTTCCACTGGGCCTTCTGGGAACCGACGCTCAAGGCGGACCAGCTGGTCAACGACGCCACACCCCCTGGAATGCTGACGCTGTGGCTGCCCGTTGCCATGCTGATCACGCTGGTCGTGCTGTTCGTCGGGCAGTTGACGTTCCGCCGGCTTGCCGTCCACTTCGCTCAGGAGCTCTGACATGACGCCGCAAGGCCACGTGGCCATCATCTGCACCGACGTCCGGAAACAGTTCGTGCTCCGACACACCCGTTCCTTGAAGGAAGCCCTCGTCTGGCTCGTGAGGGGGCGCAAGGGTGACCTGTCCAAGAAGTTCCTGGCCCTCAATCACGTCTCGCTCGAGGTGAAGCAGGGCGAGACGGTCGCGCTCATGGGGCTCAACGGTTCTGGAAAGTCAACGCTCCTGAAGCTCATTTCCGGGGTCCTGCAGCCCGACGGCGGCACAGTGCGCACGCGCGGCCGCGTCGCCGGCCTGATCGAGGTCGGCGCAGGCTTCCACCACGACCTCAGCGGACGGGACAACGTCTACCTCAACGGCGCCATCCTGGGCATGACGGAAAAACAGATCGACGAGAAGTTCGACTCGATCGTGGAATTCTCCGAAATCGGCGAGTTCATCGACACCGAGGTGAAGTTCTATTCCTCCGGCATGTACCTGCGGCTGGCGTTCAGCATCGCGGTGCACACGGACCCGGAAGTCTTCCTCATCGACGAGATTCTCGCCGTGGGGGACGAGCCCTTCCAGCGCAAGTGCATCGCGAAGATCAAGGAACTCTCGGACATGGGGAAGACCCTGTTTGTCGTGAGCCATGACCTGGACCTGGTGGCCACCGTGTGTGAGCGCGGTGTGCTGCTGGAACACGGAGAAATCGTCATGGACGGCGAAGTGCACGACGTCGTCGGCGAACTCCGGCGCAGGTCCCTTGCCATGTAGCAGGTCCCTCGCCGCGTAGCGGCGTGCCCGGCAGGCCCCCCGCAGGCCGTCCGTTAGGATAGGCCCGAAACGGGGGCTCAGCCCCGTACCGGGGGATGCGGGAGCAACGATGACAGCTGTGGGGTCCAGCGAGCGATGCGGCAGGGGACCGAGGCCTTCGTGGCCCGGTCGGCTGCGGATCATGACGAAGGCCGTGGCAGTCGCGGCCGTAACCGGTATTGTGGCGGCCAGCCTCGCCCAGGGAGCTTCCGCGGACAGCTCCCCGCCACCGCAGCCCGCACCAGCCACCGCAGGCAACGCCGCCACCGCCAGCTCACCCACGGCGTCGCCGACGGCGGCGCCGGCCACTGCGACCGCTGGCGCGGCCACGGCAACACCACAACCGACGCCGACGACGGCGGCAACGCTAAGCCCGACGCCTACGCCGACGCCGTCGTCCCGCGCGACGCCAAAACCGACGCCGGCCGCAAAGGCGGCGACGGCGGCGCCCACGGCAGCCGCCGCGGAGGCGGCCATCCGCGTCCCCGGTGCCATCGGCGTCGAATACGAGCGCCTCGGGGGCGCCACGGGAGCCGTGGGCCCGGCGACGGCCGTGCAGCAATGCGGCCTGGCCGGCGGGGGCTGCCTGCAGACCTTCCAACACGGAACGATCGCTTGGAGCAAAGCCACCGGCGCCCACCTGCTGACCGGGGCGCTGGAGGACACCTGGCTCAAGGGCGGCGGCATCACAAGCTATCTCGCCTACCCGACCGGGGACGCCGGCTGCGGGGGAGATCCCCGGGTGTGCCAGCAGGCATTCCAACGCGGCAGCCTCTACAACGTGACCGGGCAGGGGACCTTTCCAGTCTGGGGCGCCATCAATGCCACCTATGAATCCCTCGGCGGCCTGAAAGGGTATCTCGGCTATCCGCTGGATGCCGAGACCTGCGGCCTGCCCGGCGGGGCCTGCACGCAGCGCTTCCAGCGCGGCACCGTGTACTTTGCCCCCGGTGCCGGGACCTTCCCGGTGTGGGGCGCCATCAACGCCCGTTACCTTGCCCTGGGCGGCAGCCGGGGCTACCTGGGCTACCCGACGGGCGCCGAAAGCTGCGGGCTCCGCGGCGGTGGCTGCGCCCAGGGCTTCCAGCGCGGACGGATCTACTATGCGGCCGGCGCCGGGACCCAGGCGGTGTGGGGCGGTCTCGGACAGTTCTACTCGGCCCGCAAGGCCCAGGACGGCGCCCTCGGGTATCCTGTCACGGCCGAGGCCTGCGACCGAAGCGGTTTCTGCAGCCAGTCCTTCCAGTACGGCGTCCTCCAGTGGATCCCGGGATACGGCGTCCGTTACAGGCTGACCTCGGCAGCTTACTGCCCGGCCATCAGCTCCGGAGCCGTGAAGTACCGCACCGGCGGCGCCTCACGGGTGTCCTTCGCCATCGCCGACGACTACAGGTCCACCCGCATCACCTTCATTACCTGCGTCCGCCAGCCGGACGGAAGCTACGCCAAAGAATGGGGCGCGCTCGGGCACGCCGGCGAGTCCGGCTTCGCGGCGCCTGGCGTCGCGACCGGACCCACCTGGCAGGCGTTCTCCCCGACGGGGTCCTTCACCGTCACCCAGGCCTTCGGCCTGGGCAACCCCGGGACGGCCCTGCCGTACCGCACCCTCAATCCCTATTCGCGCTGGGGCGGCCGGCTCAACGCGAACTACAATAAGTATTTCGAGTCGAGCTCGGACGTCTTCCCGGACGAGAACATGTGGTACTTCGCAACCCGGCCGTCCCATGATTACCGCCAGGGCGTCGTCATCAACTACAACCGGCCGCCGGATGCGCCCATCACCATGAATGCGGGATTTGCGATTTTCCTCCACGGCAACAACCTGCCCACCTGGGGTTGCATCTCCCTCAACGACGGCGACCTCCTGCAGTACCTGAGGACGGCGCATTCGGGAGACCGGTTTGTGATGGGGGTCGCATATGACATCTTCAACTAGCTCAACCAGCCGGGCCGTTCCCCGGCAGGGTGAGGCAGCGGGCCGGCGTCACCCGGCCCAGTGCCCGGCGCGGCGCTCCGGCCTGCGCTACCCCGGCCTGCTTGCCCTCGCCGCAAGCCTGGCCCTGGCCGGCTGCACCGCCGCTCCGGCCCCTGCCCCGGAACAGTCCGCCGCCGTCCCGACGTCGGCCCCCACTCCGACCGCAACCTCCGGCGTCGCCCCCGGGAACGAGCCGTTGACGCACGACGGCCGCACGGTGGCACCGTCGACAGGCGACCGCTGCGCGCAGCCGGCGCTGCCCGATGTCCGGCGCGTGCTGGGGGCTGTGGCCGCCAACGTTCAGCCGGCGGAAGCCCAGGCGTCCTCGAAGGACGGCGTGGCCGACGTCGTCTGCACGTTCGCCTTGGCCACCGTCGGTGCCGGAGAGGCCGCCGACGTGGGGAATGCGCTTCTTGTGGCCAGGACCACCGCGCCGGACCAGGCCGCGCTGGACGGACTCGGACTGCCCCGGCTGATGATGTCCCCCGAGCCCGTCCCGGATCTGGGGGCCAAGGCATGGTATTCGGTCAACCGCCTGAGCGGGACCACCGAATATGTCCTTGAGGCGGCGGAGGGTTTGACCGTGGTGCGGGTGACCCTTGCCCTCCCGGCCGATGCGGCCGAACCGGAGAACCTGAAAGCCGAACTCGCCGAACTCGCCGAACTCGCCAAGCTCAGCTAGACGGCACTCATTTCGAGGGCCGCAACCCAGGGCTTCATGGCCGGAACCACTTTCCCAGGACTCATGTGCCCCTGCAGGCTGTCACTTCGTAAAGCCGTGCGGCGCCTTCTGCGAGTACGAGCCGGACGGCCAGCGAGTTGTTGAGGTTCTCCAGTCCCGGGAAGGGATGATCGCCGAAGTGGACTTCATTGGCGCCAAAGTCCAGGACGTAGCGGACGCCCGTCGCTTTTAGCGCGGCGCACACGTCAGGATTGGTGTCGGCGTTGCGGAGGTTCTGGTTGAGGGTGTCGACGGCGGCCGTGTTGGCCGTCAGAATGTGTTTGGCGGTGGTCTCGCGGTGGGCCAGGGCATAGGCCAGGGCACCGCCGGTCCACGGGTTCACGGCGATGGCGTCGCCCTCGGGAACAATCCCGTCCAGCCGGTCAATGATCTTCTGTTCGTCCGTGGAGATGAGCAGCGAATGGTCGGTTTCGAGGTAGTTCATCCGGGCCGAACCGATGGCGGCCCTCATCGAGGGGACTTGGGACGCAACCACGGCAAGCGCCAGTGCACCGCAGATGGCGGTGAAAGCAATCGTGCTGCCGCGGCTGGTCCCTGCACTTTCCATAGCGGCACTGTCCTTAGCCGCACTTTCCTTCCCCGCCGGGCGCGACGCTGCCAGCCGGTCAATCCGGCGGCGCAGCCAGACGGCGAAGGAATCGACGCCGACGGCGGCAAACGGCAGGGCCGTCAGCGGCAGGAGCGCCGCGAGCCTGTTGCTGTCGTTGTACCAGACGCCGGTCAGGGCGCTGCGCAGATCGCCCTTCAGGGTGCCGGAGACGACCACGTACAGCACGCCGGTGATGACAAAGGCTGCGATCATCCATGTCCTGCCGCCGCGCCGCCAGCACACGTAGAGTCCGATCAGCATGAGCACGCTGACGCCGATCGCAGCCGGGCGGTCGATCGCGGCGTTGGCGACAACGTCCCACACGGCACCCCGGGGCGTTTGCACAGGTTCCCAGAATGCGGCATCTTCCGGCGGCCGGATATTGGTCCACAGCAGATAGAGGGCCACCGCACCGGCGCCCAGGCCCAGGCTGGCAAGGAGCCAAGTGTTCCGGTGGCGGGCCCGGTAGCCGCGGTCGGCGGCCAAACGGGCGTAGGCCTGCAGGACGATCGGAACCGAGAGCGCCAGGAGCGACATGAAGCCGTTCGGATGGGCCAGGGCAAGTCCCGGCAGGATCAGCAGCGGCAGCGTGAACCGCGGCATCGGCGGCCACTGAAGATCGCGCGCGACCCGGAACAGCAGGGCAATGCTGGCCAGGACGGCCGGGAGCATGCTGATGGCCAGGAAATTCGGGTACAGCACGCCGAAATCCAGCAGCAGGAGCGGGAACGGCGCGAACAGTGCGGATAGGATCGCGGCAGCGCCGACGGCCGCCGGCCGGTTGCCCGCCACCGTCCGTGTCAGCAACATGCAGCCCAGCGGCCACACCACTGCAGCCACCGCCATGTTCAGCACGTTCACGGCCGCCGTAATCGGCAGGCCTGTCAGCTGGACGAGGGCCGCGGCCAGGCCGTGCCAGGCGGCGGGATAGAAGTAGGGTGCCGCGTCGCCGCTGGTCATCTTCGACATCGACAGCGAGGACGCGTTCCCGGTATCGAGAATGTACCGCACCCCGTTGAGGTGGAACACGTTGTCGAATGTCTGGGAGAAGCTTTCCGGAGTGCCGAAAACGACCGCGAGTTCAAGCAGGATCAGCGCCGCCCCCGCGACGAAGGCCGCCGCAATCCAGATGTCGCTGCGGGGCCGGCGTGCCTTCGGGCGCTGCGCGCCGGCGGGGGAAGTTCCCGCGGGGAATGCCTCGCGGGAGGCGGTGGTCAGGGTGTGCCGCAGGCTGCTGCCCGGGTGAAGGCGCCGGAGCGCGAAGAATCGGATCCCGAAGAGCAGGGCGGCGAGCAGGACGCCCCCGGCCAGCACGGCAGCGGGCGACCACGGGATGTGCGCGAACGGCAGGACCACGGCAAGGACCGCCGCAATTGAAATCGTGACCGGTCCTGCCAGGGCGGCCGCGGACAGCCGCCGCAGGCCCAGGCTCAGTGTCACCAGGCCGCCGGGCAGCAAGAGGAAAAGCGCTGCCTCGAGCAGGTACGGCAGCGTCTGGAACCAGGTCAACGTTTCAGCTTTGAAGTAATGCTGGCACCGGCAGGTACCGGCCCGCCGCAGGCGGGCGCGTCAGGACAGCCGGGCACGTCAGATGGTCTGGTCCAGCAGTCCCAGCAGATAGGCTCCGTAGCCGCTCTTGACCAGGGGCTCCGCGCGCTGGCGAAGTTCGTCGTCGTTCAGGAAGCCCAGCCGCCAGGCGATCTCTTCCGGGGCGCCGATCTTCAGTCCCTGGCGGTTTTCCACCGTGCGGATGAAGTTGGAGGCGTCGCTGAGGTCATCGAAGGTTCCGGTGTCCAGCCAGGCCGTGCCGCGCGGGAGGATCTCCACGTGCAGCTTGCCGCGCTCGAGGTAGGTCCGGTTGACGTCGGTGATCTCGAGTTCACCGCGGGCCGAGGGCTTGAGGTTCTTGGCGATGTCGATGACGTCGTTGTCGTAGAAGTACAGGCCCGGCACGGCGTAGTGGCTGCGCGGCTTTTCGGGCTTTTCTTCCAGCGAGAGGGCCTTGCCGTCGTCGTCGAATTCCACAACGCCGTAGGCCTTGGGATCGCGGACCCAGTAGCCGAACACGGCGCCACCGTCGATGTCGGCGTGCCGGCGCAGCTGCGTGCCCATGCCCTGGCCGTAGAAGATGTTGTCACCGAGGACCAGCGCCACGGTCTCGTTGCCGATGTGCTCGGCACCCAGCACGAACGCCTGGGCCAGGCCGTCCGGCGAAGGCTGCTGGATGTACGTGAGGTTGACGCCGAACTGGGAACCGTCGCCCAGAAGCCGCTGGAACTGCTCTGCGTCATGGGGCGTGGTGATAATGAGGATGTCCCGGATGCCCGCAAGGATCAGCGTGGACAAGGGGTAGTAGATCATCGGCTTGTCGTAGACGGGGACGAGCTGCTTGCTGATGCCCAGGGTGATGGGGTGAAGCCGGGAGCCGGTACCGCCGGCCAGGATTATTCCACGCATGGACCCAATCCTTCCGTACCATGGCCTGTGACAGCAAACCAGGCGCCGGTTCCGGCGCGCGCAAGGCGTGCTCAAGAGCGTGCCCAGGGCAACCGGCGCCCGGGGGGCGGGGCCCTGCAAGGTAGAATTGTGGGTCTGGACTACGTGATGAAGGATGCCGGAATTGAGCGCAGCTGTACTGACACCCAAGGCAAAGCCGGCCCCGGCAGTGGGGAGCCGGCTGGACCCGCGGAAGAACAGCTTGAACCTCATCAGGCTGGTTCTCGCCTTCATGGTCCTGCTTGCCCATAGCTGGCACATCGTCGGGGCCGGCAACGGCTGGGGGTTCCGCGGCGAAAACCTTGGCGGCTGGGCCGTGGCCGGGTTCTTCGGCATCAGCGGTTACCTGATTACGGCCAGCCGCTTTGGCAGTGGGATCGGCCGGTACCTGGTGCACCGTGTCGCCCGGATCTTCCCGGCGTTCATCGTCTGCCTGATCGTCATGGCCTTCGGGTTCGCCCCGATCGCCTACGTGATCCAGCACGGCTCTCTGCACGGCTTCATGCAGACGCCCACTACGCCTTTGAATTCCATCTTCGCTAACCTGTCCCTGCGGATTGTCAGCTACGACATTGCCGGCACCCCGGCGGGCGTGCCTTATCCGGGGGCATGGAACGGCTCGCTCTGGACGCTGTACTTCGAGTTCATGTGCTACCTGTTGGTCGCCGTGATGGCGTTCATCCCCCTGGTCCGCAAGTCCCCGTGGCCGGTGGTGGCCGCGTTCATTGCCAGCGTGGCGCTGTGGGCCAATGTCGGCGTCCTCAAGCCCTACCTGCAGTCGAACCTGGACTTTGAACTCGCGGCACGCCTGATCCCGTACTTCCTCGGCGGCGCCGTGGTGCAGGTGCTCAGCAACAAGATCGGCATCCACAAGGTGGCCGGCCCGGTCTCGATCGTGCTGGCTGCCCTGTCGATCTTCTTCGTCGACGGTTTCGGCGGGCAGCTCGCCGCGCCCTTCATTGCTTACGGGCTTCTCTGGATTTCCACGTGGCTGCCGCAGCCCGCCATTGTGGGCCGTCACGACATCTCTTACGGCGCCTACATCTACGCGTTTCCCGTCCAGCAGCTGCTGGCGGTGTTCGGCGCGTACCACTGGGGCGTCGCGTGGTTCACCGTGGCGGCCACGCTGTGCACGATCCCGTTCGCCGCGGCCAGCTGGTTCTTCGTTGAGCGCCCGGTGATGCGGCGGGCCAAAAACGCCGGCTGACCGGAAGCAACCTCCCGGGCCCACATCCCCTGAGCGGACCCCTGGCCCTTAGTGCCGGACGCGCCGTCCGGAGACTCCGCGCACGCCGTCCGCCATGCCACGGAAGGCGTTGGCCAGACGGATCCCGCGGCCGGGGGCCAGCAGCGTCACGATCGCCAGGTGGCGGTAGTCGGCCAGCAGGCCCTTGAGCGTCCACAGCGGAAAGCGCCGGCCGTACTGGCGCGCGAGCAGGATCCGGTTCCGGAAGAGGTAGTAGTAGCGCCAGTCGGCCGCCGTCCTGATCTTCACTGCCCGGCCCGCGACGGACACGTCGCGGCCAAAGACGTTGGCCGTGGCCGGGCTGCCCAGGGCATGGTTGAGCGCGGCGTTGGGGGCCAGCACGGTGCGGAGACCCGCGGCCTCGCACCGGAGATGGAACTCGCTGTCCACGCCGTCGATGAACAGCGGGCCCTGGAAGAGGCCCACCTGTTCGAGGACCGGCACCGGCACTAGCAGTCCAGACTGGATGGGTTCCCCGCCGAGCTGGATGCCGTTCAGGATCGGGCCCCGGCGCACCGGCAGGCCACGGACCGACGCCGGGGCAACCATGCCGACCGGGACGCCGGCCGCGGCGGCGGCCGCGGCGGCGGTGAGAAGCGCGTCGATGTAGCCGGGGTCCAGCAGCGAGTCCTGGTCCATGGTCAGGATGTACTCGGGCTTCGGGGCGGCCGCGAGGGCCGCGGTGATTCCCGCGTTGAGCGCAGCGGCGATGCCGGAGTTCTCGGCGAGCCGCACCACACCGCAGCCCAGGCCTTCCAGCGCGGCCAGGATCCGGGCGGGGTCCCGGGGGCTGCCGTCGTCGACGACCACCACCGAGTCAGCCTGGGCGAGCAGCGCGGCGGCGTTCGCCAGCACGCCGTCGTCGGGGTTGAACAGGGAAACGACGGCGGTAGTCCGAGGCACGGGAGCGTCCGTTCGGGTCAGGCGGGCTGGACGTCGGGCTGGGCGTCGATCCAGGTGGCGAGCCGGTCGATGCCCTGGGCGAGGTTGTACTGCGGGGTCCACCCGAGCACGTCCTTCGCCGCCGTGATGTCCGCCCACGCGTGCCGGACGTCGCCCTGCCGGTACTGGCCGGTGACGTGCGGCGCAGGCGCGTTGTAGTGCTGTGCGATGAGCTTCGCGGCGGTGCCGATGGTCTGGAACTCGCCGGATCCGATGTCCATGGGCTCGCCCTGGACCGTGGGGGAGACGGCGCCGGCGACAATCGCCGAGGCAACGTCGTCGATCAGGATGAAGTCGCGGCGCACTTCGCCGTCCTCGTACAGCGGAATGGACTTCCCGCCCATCGCCATGCGGCAGAACAGGCTCATGATGCCGGTGTACGGGTTGATCAGGGACTGGCCGGGACCGTACACGTTCTGCAGTCGCAGGATGACGGTTTCAACACCATAGGACTTGGCCCAGGCCTGCAGGACATGTTCCTGGGCCAGTTTCGTGGCGCCGTAGACGCTCACGGGAGCCGGGAACGTCACGGAGGCCTTCATCGGCAGCGGGGTGGCGCCGGGGAAGTCCCACTGGGCCTGGTCCAGGGTGGCGCTGGTGCGCTGTCCCGGGTAGAAGGCCTTGCCGTCGGCGTCGCTCCAGGCACCCTCGCCGTACACGGCGCGGCTGGAGGACAGCACGATCCTGCGCGGAAGCTTGCCGTGGCGGTTGAGCCCGTCCAGCAGCTGCGACGTGCCCACCACGTTGACGTGCGTGTGCCGGGTGGACTCTTCGAGCGACTGGCCCGTGCCGGTCTCAGCAGCGAGGTGGATCACGACGTCGGGGGAGTGCTGAGCCAGGACCGTGTCCCACGTCTGGGCCTCGGCGACGTCGGCAACGATCAGTTCCGCCCGCGCGTCAAGCTCCGCCGGACGCTCGCCCGTGGCATGGATCTGCGGGTGGAGGCTGTCCACCACGACTACCCGGTCGAAAGCGTCGGCGAGGGATGCGGAAATGGCGCAGCCAATGAAACCGGCGCCGCCGGTGACAAGGACGGTTCCGCCGGGGCGTGCGGAGGTTTCGGAAGAAGTCACAGCGGACCTTTCGTTGCGGGGCGTTTACTTGCCGAAGGAGTGGCGCACGAGGGCGCTGACGGCAGTGGAGTTGCGGTCCAGGACGGCCTGGGGAAGCAGGGAGAGGGCATGCGCCCGGGACGTGAGCCTGAGCTTGGCGGCGCGCTTGGCCCGGCGCCAGCCGAGAGCGTCGGCCTGCTCCGCGGACAGGGCGAAGTATTCGCGTTCGCCGGCGAATCGTGAACCGTCAACGAGCTTGGTCGAGGAGGCGCTGTTGGAATGCCGGCGGTACTGGAAGCACACCGTGGGTTCGATCAGCAGCTGATCGCCCTTGTAGATCATGTCCATGATGAGGGCGAGGTCCTGGATGATCGGGAACCCGTCCCGGAAGTCCACTTCGCGTATCTTGTCGGTCCGGAACGCGAGGGAGGGCCAGTACAGCCAGTCCCCGTGCATGAGGTTGCTGGCAATGGCCTCGCCGGCGATGAGCTGCTTGCCTTGTCCCCGGGGACGGACGATCTTCTGCTTCACGGAGTCCGCCAGCGTGGCCACCACCTGGCTTTGTTCATCGATGACCTGGACCCCCGGCTGGATGATCGCCGCGTCGGGGAAGCGCCGGTGGGCGGCCAGGATCACGTCAACGTAGTTCGGCAGCAGGACGTCGTCGCAGCCCAGGATGACCATGACCTCCTGGGTGGCCATCCCGACGCACGTGCGGTAGTTCTCGGTGATGCCGGCATTGACGTCTTTGCGGATGTAGCGGACTCGCTCATCCCGGATCCCGGCCATGTACTCGGCAATGTCCGTCCCGGGGTAGGCATCGTCCACGACGGTCAGGAGCCAGTCGCCGTTGTCCTGGGCCAGGACGCTGCGGACGGTTTCCTTCATGTAGCCGGGGTCGCCCCAGTAAGGAATGAAAATATCGAGGGGCATCTTAGGATTCCGTGCTTTCGGCGGGACGGTCGGTGGCGTGCGCGCGGGCCTGGGCCGCCGGCGCGGCCTCACCCGCGAGCGGATTTGCGAGGGGATTCTTGCGGGAATCCGGGAGGGGATTCGGGACCGGATCCGGGCGGCCGACATCCGGCGCGGACAGGTGGCGGTGCTGCTCCAGGGACTCGAGCTGGGTGCGCAGGATGCCCACTTCCTCCGCCAGGGTCCGGGTTTCGTCCTCCACGACAGAGATCTCCCAAGACAAGTGCAGGCAGACGCCCAACAACATGAGGATGCTCATGGCGAACAGCAGGTTGGAGGGAATCTGGACGCCGACGAATTCGGCAACGATGTTCAACAGCCGGGGGAAGGCGGCCAGGACCAGAGTGGCGACGCCGACCACCAGCCAGAGGACGGCGTACTTCTCCCGGAGTTTTTTGCGCCGAAGCATCTCGATGACCAGGGCCACGATGGCAAGCGCCAGCAGGAAGGCTGCAATGTTTCCCATGTCCTAGGCTCCTGCGGGTTCAGCGGCCCGGGTGGCCAGTCGTGTGGGTTTCCGGGTAAGGGCGAAGAGCAGGGCGAACACGGACCTTCCGAGGTAAATGGCTGCCTTGACGGGGTTGTGGCTTGGCTTGCCGCCCTGGCGTGCCCGCATCTCCACGGGCACCTGCGTGACCGTGCAGCCTGAGCGGATGGCCACGACGAGCGAGTCGATCGTGTCGCCCAGGTATTCGGCGGGATAGTGGTCGAGGTATTGGGCGACGGCGCGCTCGTTGGCGGCCCGGAAGCCGCTGGTGACGTCCGTCAGGCGGGTCTTGGCGAGGCCGGAAATGACCTTGGCCAGCAGCTGCATGGCCCACTTCCGGGGGCCGGTGACCTTGTATTCGCCGCGGTCGGCGAAGCGGGCGCCGATGGAGATGTCCGCGTGCTGGAGGCCGGCGAGGACTTCGTCAATGTTCCGGGGGTCGTGTTGGCCGTCCGAGTCGACCTGGATGACCTGGACGTAGCCGAGGCGCTGGGCGTACTTGAAGCCGGCCCGCATGGCACCCCCGACGCCGAGGTTGAACGGCAGGTTCAGGACGGTTGCACCGGCCGCTGCCGCCTCTTGCGCCGTCGAGTCCGTGGAGCCGTCGTTGACGACGAGCACGTCGTAGCGGGCATTCGTGCGGAGGACTTCCCGCACGGTGCTGCCAACCACGGCGCCTTCATTCCAGGCAGGCATGATCACCAAGACGCGCGGGGAGGGTAGGGCTTTCATATCGTCCAAACTATATCAATTGCGTGCAGGGTCCTCGCTGGCGGCGGCCGCCCGGGCGGCGTCGGGCGCCGCTCGCTTCAGCGCAGGCGCCGTTCCAACTCCGCCGGGATCCGCCCCGTCGAGCCCCGGACCGCGTCCGTGAACCCTGCGACGGCGGCGCGCAAGAGCTTGGTGCGGCCCGGGCTGAAGGTAAAGCGCAGGATATGCGCCTTCAGCTCCTCCACGAGGCGCCGCAGCACCCAGCCCGGATACTTGCGCACGTACCGCAGGGTCAACAGCGTCCCGTTCCGGCAGATGTAGTAGACCCGGCTGGGCGAGTGGTAGTTATACGAAATTTCCCGGCCCAGGACCCGCACCGGCCGGCCGAAGAGCCGGCCGGGCTCGCGCTGTCCGAGGTCGTGGGCGATGTCACAGCCCTCACCCACCAGGACGCCGAGCCCTGCGGCACGGGTGCGCATAGTGAATTCGGAGTCGACGCCGTCGATGAACAGGGCCTCTTCGAAGGGGCCAAGCCGGTCCACGGTGGAGCGCGGGATGAGGAAACCGGACTGCATCGGATCGAAGGCGTGCACGAACCGGCCGTCGGTGTGGAGTACGGGGATGGGGTGGCCGCTGTAGGAGGCAGCCGTCACGAATCCGACGCCCATCCCGGCGGCGGTGGCGCGGGCGTAGGTTGCCAAGCCCCGCCGGACGTACTCGCCGACGGGGCGGGAGTCCTGGTCCAGCGTGAGGAAGAAGTCCGGGTTCCAGCGTGTGCGCGCCGCCGCGATGCCGGCGTTCAGGGCTGCCGCGATCCCGGAGTTTTGCGGTTGCCGGACCACCAAGGCGCCGGCGTCCGCGAGGCCGGCCAGCACGGCTTCGGAGCCGTCAGGCGATCCGTCGTCCACGACGACGACGTGCGCCACCTGCTGCTGCAGGGCCTGCACGGCATCGGTCAGGGACGGATCGGGGCGGTAGGCGGCGACGACGGCGACGACGCTGGGGGACGGATCATTCGGCAACGGACTATTCGGCGACAACGGACTCCATGCTTTCTTTGGCGAGCAGTCGTGACCCCGGGATCAGCAGGGTCACGAACAGGATAGCTTCGCTCAGGGCCATGCCCAGCGCGATGCCGGGGGCGTTCCCGATGGCCCCGGCGTAGATCATGGCCGCGACCCCGAACACGGCGGAGATCAGCGTCCAGCGCAGCACGAGGCTCTGCTGGCCGGCCGGAATGAGCAGGTTCCGTATGAACGGGGTGCTGGCGCTGAGGAAGAGGAAGGCGAGCCCGTAGTAGAAGCACAATTCGGTGGTTGCCTGGGCCTGTCCGGCGAAAAGGAGGCCGCTGACAAACGGTCCGGCGACGGTCAGGACCGCCGCGCCGATCACGCCGAGTCCGATGTGGGACCAGATGGCTGCCAGGTGGCGCCGCTTGCGGCCGGACGCCCCGCGTTCCAGGGTCCAACCCTGGAAGGCATTGCCCAGGGCCACCACGGTGAACAGGCCGAAGCGGTAGAGCGTGTCGGCCGTGGCCAGGCTGCCGGACGCCGCCGGGGCGGTCGTGGCGGTGGCAATCGGGGTGGGCGTGGAGGCGTAGGCGTTGCCGGCGAGGCTGATGCCCGCCGTCCGGCCCTGGGCCCCGAGTTCGCGGAGGGCGGCGCGGAGATCGCGGGGCCACCAGTTCCCTCCGGGGGAGTAGGTCCGGTGAAACACGATGAGGGAGGCCAGGCTCATGGCGGCGACCAGGGCCGTGTAGTACCAGAGCTGGTGGCTGATCAGCAGCACGGGGACGGCCAGGGCGGTGGCGATGAAGCGCGGAACGGTGTCGTAGACGGCCAGCAGCCGCGGCTGGCCCAGCCCGATGCAGAACCACGACGGCGACATCCCCGCGAATGTGACCGCCCACGCCATGGCCACGGCTTCCCAGCGGAATGCGGGAACGGCCACGAGCGCGGCGACGGCGGCGGCGGCGGGCAAGGTGAGGACGAGCAGCAGCAGCCGGGTCCGGATGCTGCGCAGGTAGACCCGGGCCCGGTCGGCGCTGCTGGCCGCCCGGGCGACGGCGACGGGCCCGTCCACGTTCCAGCCCCACATCAGGATGGTGGCGGCGAATGTGCCGATTGCCTGCCCCGAGATGACGCTGGAGATTCCTTCGCCGCCCACGAAGCCGGAGATGACCGGGAGCAGCAGGAGCGGGGTGATCAAGGACAGCAGGGGCAGAATGGTGAACCCTGAAAGTCGTAGCAGTACGGTTCTCATTCGAGCCGGAATCCTTGTTTCTTAGACATCGTCCCTCGATCCTACGGGATGCCCGGCCGCTGCCCGCGGTCCCCTAGGATGGTGCAGATGAACGATCAGAACCGGTTGCCCGACGTTCCGCTCCGGGCCAGCATCTGCATGGCAACGTACAACGGCGCGGAGTTCGTCGAGGAGCAGCTCGCCTCGATCCTGGCCGAACTGGGCCCCGACGACGAGATCGTGATCGTGGACGACGCGTCCACGGATGACACCGTGGCGCGGATCCGGCAGCTCGCTGATCCCAGGATCCGTCTGATCGAGGCTGCCGCCAACCAGGGGTACGTCCGATCCTTCGAGCAGGCCGTGCGGGCCAGCCGCGGCGAAGCGATCTTCCTGGCCGACCAGGATGACGTCTGGATCGAGGGCCGGCTCGACGCCATGCTGGAAGCCCTGGCCACGCACGCCGTCGTGGCCAGTAACTTCGATGTGCTCGGCGGCGGGGACCGGCCCCCGATACCCCGGCTCCGCGCGGCCGACAGCGGCCGCCACCGGGCCAACCTCTGGGGCATCATGGTCGGCTACCGTGCCTACTACGGCTGCGGGATGGCCTTCCGCCGCGAAGTCCTGCCCAGCTTCGTCCCGGTGCCCGCGTACCTGCACGAGTCCCACGACCTCTGGCTCGCAATCCTCGGCAACACCGCAGGCTCCATCCGCCACCTGGACGCCTCGACCCTGCTGCGGAGGCTGCACGAGAGCAATGCCACCCCGCGCGGCTGGCGTTCGCTGAGCGTCATCCTGGCCGCACGGGTGGTCCTCCTGCGCCTCATGATCGAGGCCCGCCGGAGGCTCCGCGCCGCGTCGGCGCGGACATAGCTCCAAGGAGCCCAGCCGTGGACCACGAAGGCCCGGGACCTATGCGGTCCCGGGCCCTCGTGCGTCAGGCGTCCCTAGAAGTAGGAGACATCCACCGTCCGCGTGGCGAGGCTGTTGGTCAGCTGCCAGCTGTTGCCGCGCACGATGCCCACGGTGGTCAGTTTGTCACCGTTCCAGTCACCCGTGATGGGACGGTCGGTGCTGACTCCGAAGGCGATGAAGTTGGAGACCACGGGGGACTTGATCCGGTTGCTGAGCCACCATTCGCCGTTGCGCCACACCCCGATGCTGGTCTTTCCATCGCCGTCCCAGTCCCCGACGATTGGCGTATCGGAGGGAATCCCGAATCCGGTGTACTCATTGACCACGGGATTGTCGACGTTATAGCTGACCTGGAAGCTGGAGTTGCGCCAGATGCCGATTCCGTCGCGGCCGGCGCCGCTCCAGTCGCCAACGATCGGGGTGTCGGATCCGACGCCAAAGCCGACCACCTTCGTAATGGCCATGGTGTTGAGGTCATCGACGAGCCACCACATGCCGTTCCGGAAGATACCGATCCCGGCCCGGCCGTCACCGTTCCAGTCGCCGACCACGGGCTTGTCGCCCGGCATGCCGTAGTTGAAGCATTGCCGCGGGGCGGAGGGCATCTGCAGACACCAGAACCCGTCCTTGAACCAGCCGGTGTAGGACTTGCCATCGCCGGCCCACTTGCCGCTGAGCAGGGTGGCGCCGGGTATGAGGCCGATCGGGTAGGTGTCAGGGGTGGAGGCGAGTTTGCGCAGCTGGTCCATCGAGCCGTTGAAGACGTTCTGGTCGCCGGGGAACGTGGCCTTGACGGTCTGGGAAGCGTCGGCGTAGGCGTTGGCATACTGCCAGACGGTATAAGTGGGCCATCCGCCGGGGACAGCCGGCGCATTGGTGTAGTAGGAGGCCAGCCACAGCGGGTTGGTCTGGCTGAATTCGCTGGTGTTGCCCAGGCAGTCGCGCCAGAAGTAATAGCTCGTGTAGATCATGGCCTGTTTATTGGTCATGCGGTACACGGTCTGGGTGAAGTCCCGGACCCAGGTGGCCAGCTGCCCCGGCGTGGCACCGTAGCAGCGGTTGAGGCCGGCGTAGGGGTTGTCCTCGATGTCCAGGACCGGGGGCATCGTGATGCCGTCGGCTGACCAGCCGCCGCCGTTGTTGACGAAGAACTGGGCCTGGGCGGCGCCGCCGGAGACATCCGGCCGGCCGAAGTGATAAGCCCCGCGGAGCAGGCCGACGGAACTCGCGCCAGTGTACTGGGCCCCGAATTGGCTGTTCACGTAGCTGGTGCCCTCCGTGGCCTTGACGTAGGCGAAGCGGGCGCCGTTGGCCTGGACGGAGGACCAGTTGACGCTGCCCTGCCACGAACTCACATCCAGTCCCAGGGGCTGCCCGCGGGTGTCCAGAGGCTGCTCCGCCACCCACGGTTCGGTCGCCTGGGTCACGGCGACCTGCTGCGTCTTGGCCATCGCCGCCGAGGCCGACGCCGGATTCAGGCCGGCGCGCCCCATTGTCGCCTGCCCCTGTTGCGGGGCGGCCGCGGCTTCCGCCGTGGCCGGAGCGGACGACGGCGGCGCCGCTGCCGTCGCGGCCTGCGCGGTGGCCGGTGCAGTCGCCTTCGCGGAGGCAGCCGCGCTGGCTGTCGCCGTCGCTGTCGGTTGGGGGGTCGCGGTGGCCGCGGGCGCAGCGGCGGTGGCGGTCGGGGAGGGGCTGGGAGCGGGTGCCGCAGATGCGGGGTTAGCCCAGGTCAGCGCCAGCGCGAAGGGAAGGCAGAGTGCCGCCGCGGTCCGTAGTTTGTGGATTTTGATTGTCGTCACCATTACTCCGGAGGATCTGGACAGAGGCCAAGATCACCCCCGTATGTGGGTAAAGAGTAACCAATTGCCCTCAGTGTTACCACTGTGGCCAATGTTGCTTTTGGTGTGTTCCGTGTCGGGACGGGAGAAATTCGTCAGCCGGTAAGCTGGCCTAATGCAGAAACTCCTCGTCACCGGCGGTGCCGGTTTCATCGGTTCTAATTTTGTCCACTACGTACTGGAGAACACCGACCACCACGTCACGGTCCTCGACAAGCTCACCTACGCGGGCAATGTGGAGTCGCTGGCGGGCCTTCCGGCAGACCGCTTCACGCTGGTGCAGGGGGACATCTGCGACGCCGCAGTGGTTGACGGCCTGGTTGCCGGGACGGATGTCGTGGTTCACTACGCGGCGGAATCCCACAACGACAACTCGCTGCACGATCCCCGCCCGTTCCTGGACACGAACATCATCGGGACGTACACCCTGATCGAGGCGGCACGGAAGTACAACAAGCGCTTCCACCACATCTCCACGGACGAGGTGTACGGCGACCTCGAGCTCGACGATCCGGAGCGGTTCACCGAGAACACGCCGTACAACCCCTCGAGCCCGTATTCCTCCACCAAGGCGGGCTCGGATCTGCTGGTCCGGGCCTGGGTGCGGTCCTTCGGCCTGCAGGCGACCATCAGCAACTGCTCGAACAACTACGGCCCGTACCAGCACGTGGAGAAGTTCATTCCGCGCCAGATCACCAACGTGATCGACGGCATCCGCCCCAAGCTGTACGGCAAGGGCGAGAACGTCCGCGACTGGATCCACGCCAATGACCACTCGTCCGCTGTCCTGGCGATCATCGCCAAGGGCCGGATCGGCGAGACCTACCTGATCGGCGCTGACGGCGAGAAGAACAACAAGGACGTCGTCGAGCTGATCCTCAAGCACATGGGCCAGGCGCCGGATGCCTACGACCACGTCGTGGACCGGCCCGGCCACGACATGCGCTACGCGATCGACTCCTCCAAGCTGCGCGACGAACTGGGCTGGGAGCCGAAGTTCTCCAACTTCGACGCCGGCATCGAAGACACCATCGCCTGGTACCGGAACAACGAGGACTGGTGGCGTCCGCAGAAGGCCGCGACCGAAGCCAAGTACAAGGAACAGGGCCAGTAAATCATGTCGATCGAGTTCTCGAAGAAGCTCACAGCACACGAAACCCCGATTCCCGGCGTCGTCCTGTACGACCTTCCGGTCCACGGCGACAACCGGGGCTGGTTCAAGGAGAACTGGCAGCGGGAAAAGATGGTGGCGCTCGGCCTGCCGGACTTCCGCCCGGTGCAGAACAACATCTCCTTCAACGAGTCGGCGGGCACCACCCGCGGCATCCACGCCGAGCCGTGGGACAAGTTCATTTCCGTGGCCACCGGCCGGATTTTCGGCGCCTGGGTGGACCTGCGCGAAGGCCCGACGTTCGGCGCCGTGTTCACTGCCGAAATGGATCCCAGCCAGGCCATCTTCATCCCCCGCGGGGTGGGGAACGCCTTTCAGACGCTGGAGGACAACACCGCCTACACCTACCTCGTCAACGATCACTGGTCCGCCGACGCCCAGGGCCAGTACACCTTCCTGAACCTTGCCGACGAGACCGCGGCCATCGGCTGGCCCGTGCCGCTGGAGCAGGCCGAGCTCTCGGACAAGGACAAGGCGCACCCGCGCCTGGCGGACGTGACCCCGATGCCGCCTAAGAAGGTCCTCGTGGTCGGCGCCGACGGCCAGCTCGGCAAGGCCCTGCGCCAACAGTACGACGGCGACGCGTCCGTTGAGTTCGCCGGCCGCGGTGAGTTCGACCTCGGCAGCGAGGACGCCTTCACGGGGCGCAATTGGAAGAACTATTCCGCGATCATCAACGCCGCGGCCTACACGGCGGTGGATGCCGCCGAGTCGGCCGAAGGCCGTGCGGCGGCCTGGGCGGTCAATGTCACGGCCGTGGCGCGGCTGGCCCGCACCGCCGTCGAACACGACCTCACACTGGTCCACGTGTCCTCGGACTATGTCTTCGACGGCACGCGCGCCACACACGACGAGTCGGAGCCTCTGGCCCCGCTGGGCGTCTACGGCCAGACCAAAGCCGCGGGCGACGCCGTCGTCAGCGTAGTGCCCCGGCACTACATCGTGCGCACGAGCTGGGTGATCGGCGAAGGCAACAACTTCGTCCGCACGATGGCCTCGCTGGCGGAACGAGGCATTGAGCCGTCGGTGGTGGACGACCAGATCGGGCGGCTGAGCTTCACGGAGGACATCGCCGCCGGCATCCGGCACCTGCTGGAGTCGGGCGCCGCGTACGGCGTCTACAACCTCAGCAACGACGGCGAGCCGCAGTCCTGGGCGGACATCGCCGCGGACGTCTACGAACTCGCCGGCAAGCCGCGGGAGGCCGTGACGGGTGTCAGCACGGAGGAGTACTTCAAGGGCAAGGCCGTCTCGCCGCGCCCGTTGAACAGTGCCCTCGAGCTGGACAAGATCAAGGCCGCCGGGTTCGTTCCGCCGCGGTCCTCGGACCGGCTCAGGGCGTACATGGGGGCAACAGTTCCCCAGCACTGAGGCTTGGCCGTGCGGTTCAGCTAGGAATCGGCACGCGAAAAGACCCGTTCACGCGCATGGCGTGGACGGGTCTTTTCGGTGCGGGCGCCGCGGGAGCGGGCGGGCTCAGCCGGCCGCGGCCTCGGCAGCCGGACGCTTGCGGGCGCGCCTGGTCCTGGACGGCCACGGCCGCTTCGGGAGCAGAGTATGGCCCGGGAAAAGGTAGCTGAACAGCTTGGAGGCGCAGAGCAGGACTGCCGCGGTGAAGGCCAGGGTGAGGACCTCCCAGGTTAGCGGCGGCTGCCAGCCCGGCACGGTGAACATAGTCTGCCAGTTGGCCGTTTCCTGGATGCCCACAACATAGCGCCGGAGCACGTTCACAAAGGCATAGGCGTGCGCGACGCAGCCGGCCACCAGCAAGATCCGGGCGATGGTCATGCTCTGCGGCCGCTGTCCGAACGGCCGGAACCGCATGGCGAGCCCGGCCGAGATGACCGCGATCGTGAACAGCGGCAGGCTGTACCGGCCCTGCCAGATGAAGCCGGTGGTGTTAATGAGGGCCGCCTGCACCACGGCGGGGACGACCGCCAGCAACGCGACCGCCACCCAGAAGGCAGCCTGCAGCCGGTAAGGCCGGACCAGCATGACCGTGAGCATGAGCCCGATGAGCAACATGCTCCAGAACATCTGGACGGCCTGCGGAACCGGTGCGTCCAGCCACCCCGCAACGCCGATGTACTGGCCGACAAAGTCGAAGGACTTGTCCATCATCGTCAGGAACGCGTTGTACGGCCGCACCTCGCCGGCGACGTTGGAGATCCCGGCCGGGGCTTCGCCGGCCGAAGCCGGCGCCCGGAGCATCAGGAAATTCCACGCCACGCCCAGGACGATGCCCACCGTGGCCAGTGCGGTTACTACCAGCACCACCCGGTTCCTGAAGATGGCGACGATGTCAGCGCGCCGGAAGAAGAGGCAGGCAACGATCGCGCCGCACAGCAGCCACAACAGGGATATGTTGCGGGTGTTCGCGAGAGTCGCGGCCGCGATGCCGACCGTCAGGATGCCCGGGCGGGCGCGCTCCAGGTGCCGCGAGTTCTCCAGCACGGACACAAGCCCGCAGAAAGCCGCCATGGAGGCCGCGATTTCCAGCGAATTCGGATTGATGCCGCTGCCCAGGAACAGGACCATCGGCGTCGTCGAAATGGCGGCCGCGACGAGCGGCCACTTGGGGTGGCGCAGGCGGGACAGGGCCGTGAAGCCGGCGGCGTAGAAGGCTGCGGACAGCAGGCCGCTGACGATGCGCATGGCGTAGATCGCCGGAGCACCGGACATGACGAGGCTGGGTAGCCCGACAAGCCAGTAGTAGAAGGGGTTGTACAGTCCGGCCGACGTGACACCGATGGTCAGGTCGTTGTCATCGAGCGGGATCGCCGGGGCGCAGCCTGCCGGCTTTGTCACCTGGAAGGGGAAGCACATCTGCGCCTGTACGTTGGCGATGTAGGACGGAACCTGCACATGGACGCCGTGGCCGTACGATTCGCCGGGGCCCGGGAAGAACTGGCCCCGGGATACTGCGGCCGCCTTGATGGTGTGCGAGGGTTCGTCCGGATAGGCCATGAGGGGGGTGGCCAGGATCCACAGAGTGATGAGCAGGGACAGGAGTCCGAAGACGGGAAGGAAGAAGCCCATGCCGCCGCGGGTGGTCGCCGTTAGCGCGAACCGCCGAGCCTTCCCGGGCCGGGCGCCGGGCACGGAGCCTGCTGGTGACGTGCGGGCCGCCTCGGTTGCGTGAATCACTGTGCGTCCCCGATCGTGTCAATCAGCTTTTTGGATTCCCGAATGGCCTCTTCGCTCGGGGAGGCGACACTGGCGAAGTATGTTGAGGAAACTTGGCCGTCAGAACTGAGGACAAAGTTGCCCCAGGACTTTACGAGCGTGCTCAGCTGGTGGTTGGAATACTGACCGCAAAAGGCCTGGTAGCCGACGACGCCGAGGGCGTAGCCCTGGTTGCTTGTCTCGGGCAGGGTGAATTCCACCCCGGTGGACAGCGTCCGGGTGGTGCCTTCCTGGGCGGCCACCGCGGCGGAGTCCTTGGACATGCGGACGTACCCTCCGCCGAAGGAGAGCAAGGCGGTTTCGAAGCGGCTGCCGATCGATCCGAGGTCCATGAACGCGATGCCGCCGGGGGTCTTGTCCACCTTGTCGGCAAGGTCCGAGTGCTTCTTGACGGTGACAGCGTTGCCGGTCTTCGGCCAGGTGGCGGATACGCCCGAGGTCCACGCGGGGACGGCGCTGAGGTACTTTGTGGCCGCCTCCGTTTCCACGCTGGGCTCAGTGGCCACGATGGGGGCGATGTCGTCCGCGGGGAGGGTGATGTCGGGGTTGATGTCCGCGATCTCACGCGCGTCCCAGCGGGTGATGGAGCCGGAGAAGATCCCGGCCAGGACTTCGCGGGTCAGCTTGACGTTCCGAAGGCTCGGATTGTTGAGCGCGACGCCGATGGAGGTCACGGAAACAGGAACGGAGAAAGCCCCCGCCGGCCCGCACACGTCTTTCGTGCGGTTCTGCTGCTCCGGTGTCAGCGGACCGTCCAGCGCGGCGAAGTAGGCCTGGCGCGTGGCCAGTGCCGTCAGCCCGACGTCGGATCCGTCCGGGGAATAGTTGAGCGACGTGGCGGTGAGGTCCTTGCTCCAGGCGTTGCTCCAGGCCTCGATGGGCCCCTTCTGTACGGGCGTTCCGATGGCGGTGAGTGAACCCCGGACGTCACTGACGGGGGCTCCTCCGGAGCAACCGGTCACTCCGATTCCCAACAGCAGAAGGCAGGCGAGAACTCCACCCGTGGACCGATTGCGCAAAGAAATTCCCTTCCTGTTCCGGAATGCCTCCGAAACCGTTCCTTATTACCCTAGCCGGTCCCGCGGTGTCGAGGGGTTGCCGGATCACGTCGCCACAGTCTGCAGCGCACGCGGTGCTGGTTTAGACTTGCCGGATGTCCCCGCGGATGAAAGCGCCCGGACACATCAACGATTACAGGCGGTAGCTTCGAACAATGGGGATTGAATTGTGAGCCTTGCTCACCGAATGAAGACCATTGTGCGCGACGGCTTCCTGGTCAAGTTCCTCGTGGTGGGAGGGCTTTCCTTCGCCATCGACCTCGGACTTCTGGCCCTCCTCCATGAGGTGGGCAACGTCGATCTGTGGATTGCCACCCCGATCGCCTTCCTCACCAGCCTGGTCTTCAACTTCTTTGTCCAAAAGAACTTCACCTTCCAGTCCGGCGCCCGGGCCCATGTCAGCTTCATCAAGTACGGGGTACTTGTGGCCTTCAATGTCGTGGCAACGGACGTGCTCGTCAATCTCGCCGCAGGGGGCGGCCAGTCCTACGCGCTCGGCAAGGTCATCGCGACCATCGCCACGACCGCCTGGAACTTCCTGCTCTACAAGCACTGGATCTTCAAGCCCGCACCGGAACATGACGGCGACATCGTCGACCTCGACGCCTCCGCGACCCCTGCCAGCGGCCCCCACCATCGGGACTAGCTGAGGCTGCCTCCGTCGTTGATGGGCTCCCCGGCCGGTGGCTGGCCGGGCGACAATTGGCGGTACAGCAGGACTCCCGCCACGGCTGTCACGGCCAGATAGGCAAGAGCCAGGGGAAGCCAGCCCAGCGGCGGCTCCCACTTGGTTGCCCCGAACATGTCCGCCCAGTTGGCTTCGGTGGATATTCCGATTCCGTACCTGCGCAGGGCGTTGGCGAACACCGCGGTGTGCGCGGCCGCGGTCAGCCCGATCGCCCACATCGCAATTCTCTGCGCGAAGAGCGAGTCAGGAATCGGGTGGTTGCGGATGGCCAGTCCCGCGGCCAGCAACATCGGGACAATCACGGGCAGAAGGTAGCGGCCTTGCCAGATGTAGCCCAGCTCCGTGACCACCTGGGCCTGAAGGATTGGCGGGATGGCGACAGCTGCGGCGAACAGCACAATGAATCCGAGCCGAGGGCGCCAGGGCCTGACCGACACCGCGGCGACCATGAGTGCCCCGGTGAGGCAGGACCACCAGAAATAGACGCCGGTGGGACCGTTGGTGTCCAGCCAGCCGAGCTGGGCCACATAGGAGGCCGCGATGTCGAATGTCCGCTCAACCATGGTGCCGAAGGCTTGCTCCGGGGTGACGGTACCGGGAGTGCCCAGCAGGCTGGAGAGGGTGTTGGCCGTCTTGAGCCACAGGAGGCCGAGGGCCGCCGCGACGGCAATCAGGGCCGTCATGGCCAGGACGAGCTTGTTCTTCACCAACAGAAGCAGATCCCGCGGCGGGAACATGAGCAGGGCGCCAAGGACCGCCAGGGCAAGCCACAGCAGTGACAACGCCCGGGTGTTGGCCAACACGGCGGCCGCGACCCCCACGACAACGATGTTGAACCGGAACCGGGACAGCTCCCGCACATTCTCCAGGACCAGGCACAAGTTCACGAACACGGCGGACGTGGTGACGATCTCCAAGGCATTCGGGTTGATGGACCCGCAGAGGTAGAGAACCATGGGCGTGACGGCGATCCCCGCGGCCGCGACGGGCCAGCGCCGGTTGGCGAACTGGGTGGTGGCGAAGAGCGTGGCAGCGAGGAACAAAGAGCACAGGAGCCCGCTGAGGATCCGCATGGCGTAGATGGCCGGCTCGCCGCTCAGGATCGTGGAGGGCAGGCCCACCACCAGGTAGTACAGGGGGTTGTAGTTGCCGGCGGACGTGCCGGCCGTCGTCGGCTGCCGGTCCGCGGGATTCAGTCCGGGGGAGCAGTCCGCGGTGACGACCACTTTGAAGGCGAAACAGGTTAGGGACTGGGTGTCGGCGATGTACTTGGGCACCACCACCCGAAGCTGTTCGCCCTGGGTCTGGCCCGACGTGCCGAGGAACTGCCCCCGGGCTACGGCGGCGGCCTTGATCGTGTGGGCCGGTTCGTCGGGGACCGACATGAGGGGAGACGCGAGGCTCCACAACGTGCTGAACATCGACAGGATCAGGAAGATCATGCCGAAGCGCAGGACCCGTGCGGGGGGCTTGGACTGGGCCGGATTCGCCTGGTGGGGCCGCTGCGCTTTGCGCAAGGGAAGACTCATGGATTCAGTGCACCGTTTCACAGTGATGAGACGCGTCCAGCGCTCTTGAAGCGCCCCGCCGGAATGCTGCTCATGAAGATTCGCGCAGAACACCGCGTCGGGACGCTGGGGCCCGTCTGTCCCCCGTCGATCGTAGGGCTACCAGGCACCCGGTACAAAAGCGCTGTCCGCCCCACCGGCCGCTCCGGCTCGGTCCAGACGTGAGGCCAATGAGCCTGCTGTGACCGATGAGAAAGGTGTTATTCCGCCAAGGCGACGGTTATCCACATAGGGCCGCCGCACCCCTTGTCCGGCCGGGCAGTGCCGCCTAGGTTTAAGCCACTTTCATCGCCTCGGCAGTGGGGCGTCAGTCATATTGGGGGCCGTATGGAGGCTGTGCACATTGTCGAGGACGAGGTCCGCGAGCTGATCCGCCGGCGCGGTCTGGACCCCTTGCGGCAGTCCGGGGAGGTCCGGCGCCTGGTCGAAGCGGCGGTCAGCGACTACGACGAGCGGGCCTTGCTGGCGCCGCTGCCGCCGCTGGGTCCGTTGGAGTCGGCGCGGAGATTCGTTTACGACGCCGTCGCCGGCTTCGGCGCGCTGCAGCCCCTCCTGGACGATCCGGGCATCGAGGAAATTTGGCTCAATGCGCCCAGTGAAATCTATGTGGCGCGCAACGGCGAATCGGAGCTGACTTCTGTGTCGTTGACGGACCAGCAGGTCCGGGACCTCGTGGAACGGATGCTGAAGAGCTCCGGCCGTCGGCTGGACATGTCCTCCCCGTTCGTGGATGCGGCGCTCCCTGACGGTTCACGTCTGCACGTGGTCATCCCGGACGTCACCCGGCGGCACTGGGCCATCAACATCCGCAAGTTCGTGGTCAAGGCCAGCCGGCTGGAGCACCTGGTGGAGCTGGGAACGCTGACCCCGCAGGCGGCCAGGTTCCTCGGTGCGGCCGTCGCCAGCGGCCTCAACATCCTGGTCTCGGGCGCCACCCAGGCCGGCAAGACCACCATGCTGAACTGCCTCGCGGCGAGCATCGGCACCCGTGAGCGGGTCATCACGGTGGAGGAGATCTTCGAACTGCAGTTTCCGCTCCGCGACGTCGTGGGGCTGCAGTGCCGGCAGCCGAACCTGGAGGGGCAGGGGGAAATTCCGCTGCGGCGGCTCGTCAAGGAGGCCTTGCGCATGCGGCCCGACCGGCTCGTGGTGGGGGAGGTCAGGGAGGCTGAGAGCCTTGACATGCTCATAGCCTTGAATTCGGGTCTGCCAGGGATGTGCACCGTCCATGCAAACTCCGCGCATGACGCGGTGACGAAGATCTGCACGCTGCCGTTGCTCGCCGGCGACAACATTTCCAGTGCCTTCGTGGTTCCGACGGTGGCGTCCTGCATCGACCTGGTGGTCCACTGCAGTCGGCACGCCAACGGGCGCCGACAGGTCACTGAGATCCTGTCGCTGGGCCGCCGGGTGGAAAACGGAATCATCGAATCCTCCATGGTGTTCACGATGTCGGACGGGCAGCTTCTGCCGAAGGCCAACTCCATGCCCGCCGCGGAAAAGTTCGCCCGCTCCGGCTACGACGTCGCGGCCCTGCTGGAGCCGCGCTAATGGCGCCGCTCCTGGGGATGCTGGGCGGGGCCGGATTTCTGTTGATCTGGTGGTCCGCGTGGGAGCAGCCTGGTATCTCCCGGCGCAAGTCCCGGACCAGCCGGGTTGAGGATCTGCTGCGGACGGCGGGCATCGAAAAGGTCAGCGCGGCGGGCCTGCTCGCCTCGTGCGTCGGGGTCGGCGTATTTACAACCCTGGCCTTCTTCGCAGTGACAGCGTCGTGGCCGATCTCGGGATGCTTTGGCCTGTTTGGCGCCTGGCTGCCGATGGCGATCGTCCGGTGGCGTGCCCGGAAGCGAACGGCCGTCCTCCGCCAGCTCTGGCCCGACGTCGTGGACCACCTCCGGTCAGCCATCAGGGCCGGCCTGTCACTGCCCGAGGCCCTGATCCAGCTTGGCGAGAAAGGCCCCGTGGAGCTTCGCCACGTGTTCGTGGACTTCGGCTCCGACTACCGTTCCGGAGGCCAGTTCGATCCCTCGCTCACCCGGCTCAAAGAACGCCTGGCCGATCCCGTGGCGGACCGGATTGTCGAGGCGCTCCGGCTCACCCGGGAGGTGGGCGGCTCTGATCTCGGGCGACTCCTCGGCACGCTCGCCGAGTTCTTGCGGGAGAGCGCCCGGACCCGGAGTGAGTTGGAGGCCAGACAGTCCTGGACCGTCAACGCCGCCCGGTTGGCCGTCGCGGCGCCCTGGATCGTGCTGGTGTTGCTGGCCAGCCGGCCCGAGGCCGTGATGGCCTACAACACCGCGGCCGGGGCGGCGGTCCTTCTGGGCGGCCTGGCCGTCTCTTTGATTTCCTACGCCATCATGCTGCGGATCGGCGCGCTGCCGGACGAGCAGCGGGTGCTCCGATGACCGGGCTGATGGCGGGTGCCACGGTATGCGGCGCAGTCCTCGGGGCCGGACTCTGGCTGTTCCTCGTGCGGCTTCCCTTCATGCGTCCGACGACGTTCGTCGAACGTATCGGTCCGCAATTGAGAACCCACAACCTGGAATCCCGGCTCCTGCGGACCGCCCCGCGCAATGTCACGCCGTTCGGGCCGCTGGAAAGGATTCTCCGCCCGGCGATCCGCGACGGCGTCAGATCACTAGGCCGAATCAACCTTGGTGCGACGGCCTTGAACCGCAGGCTTGCCCGCGCCGGGAGCGCCAAGACGGCGGTGGACTTCCGGGCCGAACAGCTCGTGTGGGCGGCTGGCGGCTTTGTCCTCGCCGTCGGCGTCGTGGCGCTCGCCGGCAGTCTCGGCCGCTTCAGCCCGTTCGTCGCGGTGGTAGCCGTCGTGGGGAGCGCCGTGGGCGGGTTCCTGCTCCGGGACTACCTGCTGGGAGCGCATATCAAGAAACGGGAGGCGCTGATGATGGCGGAGTTCCCCAGCATCGCCGAACTCATGGCCCTCGCTGTCAGTGCCGGGGAAAGTGCCACCGGTGCGCTGGACAGGGTCTGCCGGAGCGCCCGGGGCGAGCTCTCGCACGAATTCAGCCGCGTCCTCTCCGAGACCCGGGCCGGGAAGCCGCTCGTGGAGGCCCTGCGGGAGTTCTCGGCCAGGACGGGTCAGGGACCCCTGCTCCGTTTCGTCGACGGAATGATCGTGGCCGTGGAGCGCGGAACACCCCTGGCCGACGTCCTACGCGCGCAGGCACAGGATGTCCGGGACACAGCCAAAAGGGAGCTCATGGAGTCCGCCGGCAAGAAGGAGATCGGGATGATGGTGCCGCTCGTCTTCGGTGTGCTTCCGCTAACAGTCATCTTCGCCGTGTTCCCCGGCCTGGCCGCCATCAGTCTCGGACTCTAGGAGCCGCCAGCCCAGCCCACCCTGGACGCGGCGCAGACGGCGAGGCTTTGCAAGCCGCAAGGACGGAATTCAAGAAAAGGCATACGACGACGGAAGGAGGATAGGAAGAACGTCCCGCAGTCCGGGACTTGCCGGCCCGGATGCGACGCCAGGATCTGCACCGAGGCATCACCAGGATTCGGGTACGAAGGGCAGGAAACCAGACGCACCAGATCGACAACAGCACCGGAGAGACAGAAGCACGAAACAAGAGAGATCAGGCACGAGAAGAACCAGGAAAGAGGACACCGTGAAGAACTTCGGAACCCGGATGGCATTGATGGCGCTGAGCATGGTGATGTGGCGGCCTGTCGAGTCGCGGCTGCGGCCGGGGGACCACCGTGCCGGGGGAGCAGACCACCCGGAGCGGGGGGATGTGCCCGGCTGGGTGATGATCACCCTTATGTCCGCAGTCCTCGTGGCTGCCCTTCTGGCCCTCGCCGGTCCGGCGCTGGAGGGGCTCTTCAACCAGGCCATGGATAAGGTCGGACAGTAGCAGGTGGCGGCACAGGGCGCGGGGCACGGCACCGGGCTCCGGCGCATCACAGACCGTGAGCGTGGGGCCGCCGTGGTGGACTTCGTGCTGATCGGCGCGCTACTCACGTTGTTCTTCCTCGCGATAGTCCAGCTCACCTTGGTCCTCCATGTCCGGAACACGCTGATAGACGCCGCCGCGTCGGGGGCCAGATACGGCACGCTGGCGGGCCGCAACTCCGGGGATGCCCGGGACCGGACGGTCCAGCTGATTACGGCGGCGCTGAACCCCGATTTCGCCCGGGACGTGGCCAGCAGCGAGTCCACGTACCAGGGCATCCGCACGCTGGAAGTCACTGTCCGTGCGCCGTTGCCGGTCCTCGGCTTTATCGGTCCACGGGCGCTCTTGGAGGTGAAGGGCCATGCGGCCATCCAGCCGTAACCGTGCAGCGCCCCGTCCAGTCCGGGGCGTACCTGTTTCCGGGGGCGACGGCGCCTCCCCGGATTTCAGCGCCGCGCCGGAACAGGGAAGTGCCGTGATCGAGTTCGTTTTCCTGTCCATGCTGCTGATGGTGCCTCTCGTGTACTTCATCATCACTGTGGGCCAGATCCAGGGCGGCTCGTTCGCTGTGGTTGGCGCCGCGGACCAGGCCGCCAAGGTCTATGTCGCCCAGCCGGACGAGGCAACCGGCCGGGCCGCCGCCGAGCAGGCCGTGCTGCTGGCGCTCGCCGACTACGGGCAGCCGGCGGAAAACGCCAGCATCGACACACGCTGCGAGCCCGCGGACTGTCTGGCTCCCGGCTCGGCGGTGACGGTCACCGTACACCTCGCTGTGCCGCTGCCCTTTGTGCCCTTCAACGATGCGCTTCATCTCAACGCGAGCCAGCTCAGCGCCTCGGCAACCCAACTGGTGGGAAGGTTCCGGTGAACATCCACGTCGGTGCATTCCAGCATCCAGCCAGGAACCCGTCCCGTCCGCAGGAGGGCCAGGTGCTGGTGCTGAGCATCGGGTTCGTCGTGATTGCGCTTCTTGTCGCGACCGTCGTCATTGCCGCTTCCAGCGTGTACCTCGAACACAAGAAACTACTCTCCCTCGCCGACGGCGCCTCGGTGGCCGCAGCGGACAGCTTCACGCTCGGGCAGCTCGGCAACGCCGGCGGCACGCCGTCCGCCGTGCTGAGCGGTACCAGGGTGCGCAGCGCCGCCGTCGACTATCTGAGCCGCAACGGCGCCTTCGGCCGCGTCAGCGGCCTCAGTGTGGCGCCGTCCACGGGCAGCCCGGACGGTGCCACCGCCGTCGTGGTGCTCAGCGCTGCCGTCCACCCGCCGGTAGTGAACTTCCTGGTGCCCGACGGCATCCGGATCGAGGCGACGTCGACGGCGCGGTCCCGCCTCAGCCGCTGACCCGCTGCAGCGCGTCCCCAACATCCCGGCTGCCCTATCAGTAGATGCTGCCAACCGGGGCTGATAGCCCCAAGTGATAGGGCATCCGGGAAGGGAAGGGGGCACCCGGGAGGGTCAGGGCGCTAGGACACATAGCGTAGGCTTAAAAAACCATGGCAAACATTGATTTTCCCGCTGAAATCCGCGCGCTGCGGGCCACCTATGCGTCCATCGAGAACGTCTCGAACGTCGAGGCGCTCAAGGAAGACATCGCCGAGCTCAGCGAGCGGGCCGGCGAACCCAACCTGTGGGACGACCCCGCCGCGGCGCAGGTCATCACCTCGAAGCTCTCGCACAAGCAGTCCGAGCTCGAGCGCCTCAACAAGCTGGCGGCCCGGATCGACGACCTCGAGGTCCTCGTGGAGCTCGGCCAGGACGAGGACGACGCCGACTCCATGGCCGACGCCGCCGCGGAGCTGGAATCGGTCCGCAAGGCTCTGGGTGAGCTCGAAGTGGTCACGCTGCTCTCCGGCGAGTTCGACGAGCGCGAAGCCGTGGTGACCATCCGGGCCGGCGCGGGCGGCGTGGACGCGGCGGACTTCGCCGAAATGCTGCTGCGCATGTACCTGCGCTGGGCCGAACGCCACGGCTACCCGACCACCATCATGGACACCTCCTACGCTGAAGAAGCCGGGTTGAAGTCCGCGACGTTCGAGGTCAAGGCGCCCTACGCCTACGGCACGCTCAGCGTCGAGGCCGGTACCCACCGCCTGGTCCGGATCAGCCCGTTCGACAACCAGGGCCGCCGCCAGACCTCCTTCGCCGCAGTGGAAGTGATCCCGCTGATCGAGCAGACGGACTCCATCGACATCCCCGACAACGAGATCCGTGTGGACGTGTTCCGGTCCTCCGGCCCCGGCGGCCAGTCCGTCAACACCACCGACTCCGCCGTGCGCCTGACCCACATCCCCACCGGGACCGTGGTGTCCATGCAAAACGAGAAATCGCAGCTGCAGAACCGCGCCGCCGCCCTTCGGGTGCTGCAGTCCCGCCTGCTGCTGCTGAAGAAGGAACAGGAGGACGCCGAGAAGAAGGCGTTCGCCGGCGACGTCAAAGCCTCGTGGGGCGACCAGATGCGCTCCTACGTCCTGAACCCGTACCAGATGGTCAAGGACCTGCGCACCGAGCACGAGGTCGGCAACACCTCGGCGGTGTTCGACGGCGAAATCGACGACTTCATCGACGCGGGGATCCGCTGGCGGACCGACAACCGCAACGCCGAGAAGTAGGCCCCGCACCCCGACCGGGCGCCTCGACTGGGAGGTCCCTGACAATCGTGCGACACGCCCCGCCGTTCCGGGCGATCCGCCGTTACCCGTGCGTATAGTCGAGGGGCCGGAGCTCTACTTCCCCCAAACGAAAGCCCTTGCGCCGGCAGCAGAACCGGGCCCCCGCGGCCATGTCCTGCAGGGTACTAAGGGCCATGATCCGTTTCGAAAATGTCACCAAGGTCTATGACCAGAAGGCGCGGCCGGCGCTGGATTCGATCAACCTTGAGATCGACCGCGGCGAATTCGCCTTCCTCGTCGGGGCCTCCGGCTCCGGCAAGTCGACCTTCCTGCGCCTGGTCCTCAAAGAGGACCGTGCCTCCTCCGGGGCCGTGTACGTCGCCGGCCAGAACGTCGCCAACATCTCCAGCTGGCGCGTGCCGCGCCTGCGCCGCGGCATCGGCGTCGTCTTCCAGGACTTCCGCCTGCTGCCGCAAAAGACGGTCTTCGCCAACGTCGCCTTCGCCATGCAGGTCATCGGCAAGAGCCGCAGCGTCATTCGCGACACCGTCCCCGAGGTCCTCAAGACCGTGGGCCTGGAAGGCAAGGAAAACCGGCTCCCGCACGAACTCTCCGGCGGTGAGCAGCAGCGCGTGGCGATCGCCCGCGCCGTCGTGAACCGGCCCGGCATCCTGCTGGCCGACGAACCCACCGGCAACCTGGACCCCACCACCTCCATGGGCATCATGGGCGTGCTGGACAAGATCAACCAGAACGGCACCACCGTGGTGATGGCCACCCACGACGACGACATCGTCAACGAGATGCGCAAACGGGTCGTGGAACTCAAGAACGGCGTCGTGATCCGTGACGAGGCCAGGGCCCTGTACACGTCCATGATTCCGGTGGTGGGCCAGTCGCGCCGCCTGCGCGACGCCAGCGGCCGGGACGAGCCGCCCGCTGCGTCCCCCCGTGCGGAAACACGCGCCGAAGCGCGCGGGCTCCGCCCCGCAGGGGAGGGCCAGGCGTGAGGCTTGCATTCGTCCTGAGCGAGATCGGCAGCGGCCTGCGCCGCAACCTGTCCATGGTGATCTCCGTCATCCTGGTGACCTTCGTGTCCCTGACCTTCGTCGGCGCCGCCGGCATGCTCCAGTTGCAGATCAACCAGATGAAGGGCTACTGGTACGACAAAGTCCAGGTGGCCATCTTCCTGTGCAGTGACGGTTCGACGGCGCCCGGCTGCGCCACCGGCCCGGCCACCCCGGAGCAGGAAGACAACCTGCGCAAGCTCCTGCAGTCGCCCGCGGTGGCGCAGTACGTCAACGACTTCCAATACGAGTCCAAAGACGACGCCTACAAGCACTTCAAGGAACAGTTCTCCAATTCCCCGATCGTCGACTCCGTGACCCCGGACCAGCTTCCGGCCTCGTTCCGGATCAACATGAAGGACCCGGAGAAGTACGAGATCATCAGCGAGACCTTTTCCTCGCAGGCCGGCGTGGAGACCGTGATCGACCAGCGTCAGCTGCTGGAACGCCTGTTCTCGGCCATGAACGCGGCGTCCCTCGTGGCAGTTAGCATCGCCGGCGTCATGATCATTTGCGCCATCCTGCTGATTGCGACCACCATCCGGCTCTCCGCGTTCAGCCGACGTCGCGAGACAGGCATCATGCGGCTGGTGGGAGCTTCCAAGATGGTGATCCAGCTGCCGTTCATCCTCGAAGGCGTCATCGCCGCGGTGATCGGCGCCGCCCTGGCCTCCGGCACCCTGTGGGCGGTGGCCCACTTCTTCCTCGGCGAGGTCCTGTCCAAGCAGTACCCGGACACCGCCTTCATCTCGCCGGGGCAGACCCTGATGCTGGCACCTGCCCTGATTGGCCTGGGCGTCGTCCTGGCCGGAATTTCCTCCTTGCTGACCCTCCGCCGGTACTTGCGGGTCTAGCTTTGCGCAACGAAAAGGGAATGCTTATGACACCGATGGCCCCCCGCCCCCTCCGGCACCCCCTCCGGCTTCGCCTGGTGGGACGCCGCAGCCGGATGATCAGCGCCACCCTGGCCTTGGTCCTCGCGGGAAGCCTGGGCGCCTCGGCGCCGGTGGCATTTGCGGACAACCTGGACGACCAGCAGGCCGCACTAAAGGATCAGGCGGCGCAGGTCCAGGACTCCCTGGAGTTCGTGGATGCCAGGATCGCCCAGGCCGCGGCAGACCTGGTCCTGTACCAGGGCCAGCTCCCCGCCGCCCAGCAGGCCCTCGTGGACGCCCAGGGACGGGTGGCCGGAGCGGTCCAGGAGGTGGACGCCCTCGCTGCCCGCGTGGACCTTGCGCAACAGAACAAGGCCAAAATCACCGCGCAGCTCGAGAGCGACAAGCAGAAGATCGCCGACACCCGGAAACTGATCGGGCAGATCGCAACGCAGGCCTACAAGTCCGGCGGCGTCCCGTCCAACCTGTCGTTGTTCTTCGGCTCGAACCAGGGCGGCAGCCTGACCGACACCATCGACCTCGCGGACCAGGCCCTGCGCAGCCAGAACTCCGCGATGGACAAGCTCACGCAGCAGAGTGCCACCAACGTCAACGCGCAGGCCCGGCTGGCAGCCGTCGAGGCCGAAATCACGGACCTCAAGGCCAAAGCCGACGCCGCGCTGGCGCGGGAGAAGGCCGCCCGGGACGAGGCCGAAGCCAAGAAGGCGCAGGTGGACAAGCTCATCGCCGACACCACCAGGATTGACGCAGAGCTCCAGGCTGCCAAGCCGGGCATCCAGAACCAGCTCGCCCAGGTCAAGGCCCAGCAGGACGCCGTCGCCGCCGATATCGCCGAACGCGACCGGAAACTGCGAGAGGCCTGGGAAGCCGAGCAGCGCCGCATCGCCGAGGCCGCGGCCGCGGCCGCCCGTGCGCAGGGACAGGCGGTCCAGCCCTACGTTCCGGTCCAGGGACCGCCGTCGGCCTTCGGCCTCCGGCACCCGTTCTCTTCCAACATCCCCATCACGTCCGGATTCGGCTGGCGCGCGACGCCGCCTGGCACCATCGACTTCTACGGCACCGGCGGCTATATGCACACCGGCATCGACTTCGGCGCTACGTGCGGCACCCCCGTTTACGCCGCGGCGGCTGGCACCGTCTTCTCGGCCGGCTGGGGCAACGACGGCGGCGGCAACCGGGTGAAGATTTCCCACGGCGTCATCCAGGGCAACTCGCTGACCACGATCTACTACCACAACACCTCTGTGACGGTCTCGGTCGGCCAGCACGTTGAACAGGGGCAGCTGATTGCCTACTCGGGAACCACCGGCAACTCCACCGGGTGCCACGCGCACTTCGAGACCTGGCTCAACGGCCGGGCCGTGGACCCCATGACCCTGCTGTAGCCTGTCCCGGGCCATCTGCTGCGGCGGCCGCCCTGCCGTAAACTGGAAAGGTTCCGCGCCACCCGGCCGGAGTGAATCACCACCACAACCAAGGAGTCCTACCGTGCCCAAAGAAAGTGGCCGTAAGGTAGTGGCCACCAACCGCAAGGCCCGGCACGACTACCACATCCTTGACACCTACGAGGCCGGCATCGCGCTGATGGGCACTGAAGTAAAGTCCCTGCGCGAAGGCCATGCCTCAATGGTCGACGGCTTCTGCACGTTCTATAACGATGAGCTGTGGATGGAGGGCATCCACATCCCCGAATACCACCAGGGGAGCTGGACCAACCACGCCGCCCGCCGGCGCCGCAAGCTGCTGCTGCACCGCGAGGAGCTCACGAAGATCTCGCACAAGATCCGGGAATCGGGTTTCACGATCGTGCCGCTGCAGTTGTATTTCGTGGACGGCCGCGCGAAGGTGGAAATCGGCGTCGCCCGCGGTAAAAAGGAATACGACAAGCGCCAGACGCTGCGCGAACAGCAGGACAAGCGCGAGGCCCAGCGGGTCATGCGCGAACGCAACCGGCGCTAGCGGGCGATCTCCAAAGTCTTGCCGGCAGGCTCCCTGGAACGTTGCCGGGAATGTTTCCCAGGGGTCGTGCGTTATGATTGATTGTCCGGGTAAGGAACGAAGCAGGATCGCGAAGCGGTTCAGCATCAGGCCAGTCCGGTTTGATAAAAAAATACGGGGATGATCGGTTTCGACGATGTTAGTCGCGACAGGTGAAGCGGGCCGAGGATGCAGAATTATCTCGTAAACGCTGTCTGCAAACCAATAAGTGCCGAATCAAAACGCACTGACTTCGCTCTCGCTGCCTAAGCAGTAAGACAGTCCGTCAGCCCGAGGTTGCTATTGCCCCGGATCCTGGCGTCATTTAGATAGCCACTGCTGTTTACCTCCGTCATCGGGGTAAACGGGACTCTTAGATGACTGGGCCCGGATCAGCCAGCTGTTTGCAGCATGGCTGGGGCCGAGAAAATCCGACGCAAACTGTGCCCGGAGAAGCCCTGACAACACGACATCGGACGGGGGTTCAATTCCCCCCATCTCCACAAGCATCACCCCGAAAAAGGTGGGGGAAGTGTCTACTGACACTTCCCCCACCTTTTTGTTGCCTTGGAGAATTGGCCGGAGCATTGCCCGGAGAGTCGTTCAGTTGCCGAGGATCTTCGCCTTCTGGGCCACGAACTCTTCTTCGGTGAGGATCCCTTGCTCCTTCAGAGCTCCGAGCTCCTTGAGCTGCTGGATGGCGTCGTCGGTAATGCCGCCTGAGGCGGCCGGGGGCGGGGCCGGTTGCTGGTATTCGGGCGGCGGTTGCTGCTGCGCCATCTGCGCATCGTAGGCCTCTTGCTGCTTGGCCGCGGTCGCGGCATCCTTCTCGGCAAACTTGTTAGCCTGGCGGCGCTGGACGCGGCCACTGACGGCAGATGCCGTCCCGGCAACCACGGCCGTCCGGGCCATTCCCCTAAGAAGTCCCATAATTGTTCTCCTCTCACATTTCTTCTGCGTCAGGGCCTATGCGTCGGCTGCCGGCGTCGCAGCGTCGCGGGCCTCGAGGGCGTCGAGCGCATCCATGACGTCCGGCGCGGGGATCCGGGTACTCCCGACGAGCTCGCCACCGCTTTCGCGAACGGCCGCCACGAACGGTGCTGCCCATATGTTCTCGTAGACAATCAGCGCGGCGACCGTCCCCGGGAGAAGCGCGGCCGACGCCTCCGCGATATCGTCGTCGCCCAGAAGCCCTGTCTGTGCGCCCTCGAAGTAGGAGAACCCCGCCGCCGGCCCGCCCGGGTCGGTAAGTTCGAGCACTTCCACAGTGCCGTCCTCGTTCTTCATGACGACGAGGAGATCGAAGAGGCGGATCACGCCCTGCTCGACGAGTTTGACGAGTTCCTCACTGGCCCGTCCCGTCAGTCCCGTCATGGGGAACTCGAGGAGTACGAAGTCGACCGGCCCGTGGGCCTCGGTCTCCGGTGTGGTTGTCACTGGCATTCCTCCGGTCTGGTTCGAGCGCGCTGTCCGGCGCGCTGGTCTTAGTCTGGACGTCCGCTGCCGGGGCGTCACCACCCGCATCGGGTGAGATGCGGAAGGCCGGAAGCAACAGCCTCCGGCCTTCTGCATTGTTCAGCGCTTCTTGATGTGCGCCACCGGGTCAGTGTGGGCGTCGACGATATGCTTCGCCTTCTTCTCGGCCCGTTTTTCCTTGATCGTCTTAACCGACTTTTTCGACACGCTCTGGTGCGGCGTCTTGTCAGGCATGGTGCTCTCCCTCACGGCAGGGGCCCGGAGTAGCCCCTCTTTCTAAGCTACGCCTCGGGAACCTCGGCGTCCACGATGCCTGCGAAGCGGCTGCCGACGCCGTCGTACACGCTGCGCACGAGCCCGGGCCCGAGGACCGGGATATCACGGGCCTCATGGTGGGCGCAACAGACGTAGGTGAAGTCCGGCCACCACTTCTTGGGCCGGGCCGCTTCGGAGAACCCGCAGACCGCGCACGTGAGCTGGACCCAGACAGGGCGCTTGCCGGTCCGGTTCGCTTTGGACTGGAGCAGCCACGCCGGGGGATTGTCCAGCAGCTCGCCGAGCTCAGCCTCGGACAGGCGGGAGGGGATGCCGTGACGGTGCGCCATCTCCAGGGGAATGTCGAGGATCTGGGCTGCTTCACGTCGGGTAACCATCCTTCAACGATACGGGAACGACGGCGGCCACCGGCCACCGAAAGGGCCCGGTGTTAGGCTCGACACACCACCGGCGGTCGCGGTCCAGGCCCGGCGGCGAGGAAGGCGGCAGCCGTGTCCCAACAGCAGCGCGTTCTCTACGTCGCCATCGTGGCGTCCTTCATGGCCTTCCTGGACGGGTCCGTCGTCAATCTCGCCCTCCCGGCCATCAGCAGGGACCTTGGCGGCGGCCTGGTCGTCCAGCAGTGGGTGGTGGATGCCTACCTGCTGACGCTGGGGGCGTTGATCCTGGTGGCCGGTTCGCTGTCGGACCAGTTCGGCCGCGTCCGGGTGCTGCAGTGGGGCCTGGCGGGGTTTACCGCCACCTCCGTCCTGTGCGGCTTCGCGTGGAGCGCCGAGGTGCTCATCGTCGCCCGCGGACTGCAGGGCATCGCCGGTGCGCTCCTGGTGCCGAGCTCGCTCGCCCTGATCGTCACGGTCTTCGCCGGTCCGGCGCAGGCCCTGGCGATCGGCCGGTGGTCCGCGTGGACCAGCGGCGCGATCGTTGCCGCGCCTCTCTTAGGCGGCCTTTCGGTCGATGTGCTCACCTGGCGTGTCATTTTCTTCATCAATGTGGTTCCGGCCATCGCCGTGTGGCCGGTGCTCCGGCGACTGAGAGGTCTTGACCACGGGCGGATTCCCGGCAGCCGGATCGATCTGCTCGGCACCCTCCTGGCGGTGATCGGGCTGGGCGGCACGGTGTACGCCCTCATTGAATCCGGCAGCAAGGGCTGGGCTGCTCCGCAGGTCTGGGTGCCGCTGGCTGCCGGGGTGCTTGGCCTGGCCGCGTTCCTTGTGCACGAAGCAAGGACCCCATACCCGATGATGCCGCTGCGGCTCTTCGCCGTGCGCAATTTTGGCTGGGGCAATCTCGCAACGACGGCCGTATACGGCGCGCTCTCGCTGGGCTTCTTTGTGCTGGGCCTCTACCTCCAGCAGGTGGCGGGCCTGGGCGCCACGGCCGCCGGGTTCGCCCTGCTGCCGCCGACGCTGATGCTCCTGCTGCTGTCCTCACGGGTGGGTGCTCTCGCCGGACGCTTCGGTCCCCGCTGGTTCATGGCGGGAGGACCCCTGCTCTGCGCCGCCGGCTTCGTCCTGATGACGGGCGTGGAGATTCCGCTGGACTATGCCGGTCAGATCCTGGCCGGATTGCTGGTCTTCGGCCTCGGCCTCTCGCTCACCGTCGCACCGCTGACAGCAGCCATCCTGGGCGCCGTCGAGCCGGAAGAGGCCGGGATCGGCTCCGCCGTGAACAACGCGGTGGCCCGCATCGCGGGCCTGCTGACCATCGCGTTCGCCGGCGCCATCACGGGACCGGCAGTCACGACGGCGGGACTGCAGCGAACCATGGCCGTGACAGCGGCGCTGTTCCTGGCCGGCGCGCTGATTTCCGCCGTCGGGATCCGGAACCCGCCCGTGACGGACGGGCAGCCGGCTTAGGGCTCCGGGACGCGGCAGCCCGCGTGCTCGGCGTCGCTGTGGACCCACAGTGCCGAGGCGACTTCCTCGGCGAAATCGAATTCACGGGGCGCCGCGGCGGAACCGATCCGGACCACGAGCGGGCCGCCGAACGGCCTCCGGCCCACAACCTCCACTTCGGCGTCGAGGTCGATGTCCTCGGCGGCGAGGTAGCGCAGGAGTTCCGGGTTTTCGTCGCTGATCCGGGTGATGCGGCCGGTGTGGCCGTCGTCGAGTTCGCTCAGGCGGAACGCGGCGGGCATCAGCACGGTGCCGTCCGCGGCCGGGATGGGATCGCCGTGCGGGTCCCGGGAAGGGTTCCCTAATTTCGCCGCCATCCGGTCAATGAAGGTGTCGGAAACGGCATGCTCCAGGAGCTCGGCTTCGTCGTGGACCTCGTCCCAGCGGTACCCGAGTTCCTGGACGAGGAACGTCTCGATCAGCCGGTGCCGCCGGACCATGGACAGGGCCAGCCGGACCCCGTCGCTGGTGAGGGTGACCGCGCTGTACGGCTTGTGGTCTACGAGGCCTTGGTCCTTGAGCTTGCGGACCATCTCCGACACCGAGGAATTGGCGACCCCCAGGCGCTGCGCCAGCTGCGTGGAGGTGATGGGCTTCTGCTGCCATTCGGTGAACGAGTAGATGACCTTGACGTAGTCCTCGATCGAGGAGGAGGGCGTACTGGTCTTCACAAACCCAAGCCTACCGTCAGCCGCGGGTAGAGAACGTGAGCCAGAGCAGGACTAGGTTGAGTGCCACGACGAGCACCACGCTGATGATGGCGGCGATCCGGAGGGCCAGGCCGTCGGCAAACCTGCCCATCAGGGCCTTGTTGCTGGTCAGGACCACCAGAGGGATCAGGACAAAGGGAATCCCGAAGCTGAGGACCACCTGGCTCAGGATGAGTGCCCACGTGGGGTCGAAGCCGACCGCCAGCAGGACAACGGCCGGAATCAGGGTGACCACACGGCGGGCCATGACAGGAATCCGGATTTTGAGCAGGCCCTGCATGATCGTCCCGCCGGCATAGCAGCCCACCGAGGTGGATGCCAGGCCCGATGCGAGGAGCCCGACCGCGAAGACCACGCCGACGACGGGGCCCAGATTGGCGGAGATTGCGGCGTGCGCGCCTTGGATGGTGTCCGTGCCCTCCTCGCCGCCGAGAGTGGAGGCGGCCAGGAGAAGCATCCCGATGTTGACGATGCCGGCGATGGCCAGCGCGGCCACGACGTCGAACCGGGTGGCCCGGACCAGGCGGGCGACGGCCGACGGCGGGACATGCTGGTGCTCGTCGGGCCGGTGCCGGTCCCGGGACAGGGCCGAGTGGACGTAGATGGCGTGCGGCATGACGGTGGCGCCGAGCATGCTGGCAGCCAGCAGGACAGTGTCCGGGCCCTGGAAGCCTGGAATCAGCCCGGCCAAGGCGGCCCTCGGATCGGGCGGGCTGATGATCAGCCCGGCCAGGAAGCCGATGGTGATGATGCCGAGCAGGAACATGATGATGAATTCGAAGGGCCGCTGCTTCTCCCGGGCCTGCACAGCGAGCAGGAGCATCGACACCGCGCCGACAATCAGGGCGCCCAGGGGGAGGGGGAGGCCGAACAGCAGGTACAGCGCGATTGCACCGCCCACCACCTCGGCGAGGTCGGTGGCGGCGGCCACGATTTCGGCCTGCAGCCAGAAGGCGCGGCGCCAGAACGGCTTGAGCCGCTCGCCCAGGATCTCCGGCAGGCTCTTGCCGGTGACAACCCCGAGCTTGGCGGATTGGTACTGAACCAGGACGGCCATGATGTTGGCGACCACCAGGACCCACACCAGCAGGTAGCCGTACTTCGCGCCGGCGGTCAGGTTGGCGGCCACGTTTCCGGGGTCGACGTAGGCGATCGACGCCACGAACGCCGGGCCCAGCAGGCCGATCAGCGCTTTGTGGGCACCCGGATGCTTGTAGGTGCGGGCGCCCTGCGGCGGTTGTTCGTGTCCCTTTACGTCCAACACTGACAGCTCCCGTGATTGGCGCGTCCTCGTTGACGCGGTGGTCGGCGCCGGCGGGAAAACGGCCGACGTCAAAGTTTTGTCTGCCTACAAGAAAATATTAGGCATACCGAAACAATAAGCCCCGGTGGCCTTCCCCTGCAATCCGGCCCGGGGTCAGGCCCGGATGGCACGCCACGTCTGCGTCAGGTAGGGCAGCCGGAGGATCTCGCCGGGGGCATGGCCCAGGTGCTCGTTCAGGTACCAGTCGAGGTTGGCCATGACCTTGGCCCGGGTGGCCTCCGACGCTGCGAGATAGTAGCTGCGGGACTTCGCCAGCTCCTTGATGTCCTCCGCGGTGACAGAGTCTTCCCAGCGGGTCAGGTGGCTCTCCAACGCGGTGAACTCGGGGCCCACGGGCGGCCGGAAGTGTGGTTTGTGGACATCCCCGGCGTGCATGATGCGGGAGAGCCGGTGTACCCATGGCACGGCGGTGTCCAGCTGGTTCCAGACCAGGCCCAGGACGCCGTGCGGCCTCAGGATCCGGGCGATCTCGGTGCTGGCCAGACGGGGATCGCACCAGTGCCAGGCCTGGGCGACAGTGACGAGATCAAAGGCTCCTGGCTCGAGGCCCGTGTCCTCTGCGGTGCCCTCGACGGCAGTAACCTCCGGCAGGGCCCGGCGCAGCTGCTCGAGCATGTCGGCGGAAGGGTCCACAGCCACCGTGTGCAGTCCTCGTGCGGCCAGGAGTGCGGTGAACTTGCCGGTGCCGGCGCCAATGTCCGCGGCGTCCCTGGCCCCCGCCGGGATCAGCCAGTCGGCCGATTCCTGCGGATAGCCCGGGCGGACGCGGTCGTAGTGCTCTCCGCCGTCCTGGAAGCTTTGTCCGAGTTCCTGACGGCGCTGACTGTGCAGCTTGGGCCCGGCGTGCAGTTTGGGCCTGCCGTGCATTTTGGGCACGCTGTGCAACGTGCGATCTCCTTCGGGGAAGGTCCTGCTGGTTCAGGTACCTTTCGAATTTACCGCACGGGTGCAGTGCCTGATCCCCAGTGCCCGATCCCCAGCGCCTGGTCAGCAGCGCCTAGTCCAAGCAGCGCCTAGTCCAGGGTGCACGGCGCGGCGCCGGCAGTGCCGGGCGTGTTCGGCGCCCAGTGCGGGTAGCTGCGGGTGTCATTGGCCGGCACCCAGCGGCCGGCATCCACCACGTAATCCCAGCCGAGCCCTGTTTGCCGCAGTTGCCGCAGGCCGGCCAGCAGTCGCTCGGCATCCTCCAGCCGGGAGCCCAGGCCAAAGCTGGCCCGCAGGGAGCCGGCGGGCAGGCCGAGCCGCTTGAGCAGCGGGTGGGCGCAGAAGCGGCCGTCGCGCAGGCCGATTCCGTGTTCGGCGGACAGGTAGGCGGCCACCAGCCCGGCGTCGTAGCCCTCTACGGAGAAGTTCACGACGCCGATGGTGCCTGCGCCCGGCTGACCGTCGGCAAGCGACGAGTCGGCGAAGATCTGGTGCACGGTCACGCCCTCGATGCGCTGCAGACCCTCGACCAGGAAGGACCGGATGGCGTCCTCGTGGGCGTACCACTGTGCCGGGTCCAGCTCTGCGATCACCTGGGTGGCGCGGGCCAGTGCGGCCGCACCCAGGACGTTCGGCGAGCCGCCCTCGTGCCGGGCGGGTCCGGTGGTCCAGCTGACGGAGTCGAGCCGGGCGTCGCGGACGGCGCCGCCGCCGGCCAGGTGCGGGGTGCCGGCGTCGAGCCAGTCCGTGCGCCCCACCAGCACACCGGTGCCGAACGGGGCGTAAAGCTTGTGACCCGAGAAGGCGAGGTAGTCGACGTCGTCCGCGGCGATATCGATCCGCCGGTGCGGCGCCAGCTGCGCTGCGTCGACGACGATCCGGGCGCCGTACTCGTGCGCCAGCGCGGCGAGGGCGCGGATCGGCAGGATCTCGCCGGTGACGTTGGAGGCGCCGGTAACGGCCAGCAGGCTCACGCCGCCGCGTGCGAGCTCGTCGCGCAGGCGGTCGATGGTGGCCGCGAGGGTGGGCGCGGCCACGACGCTGCGGTGCGGGACGTTCTGCCAGGGCAGGAGGTTCGCGTGGTGTTCGATGTCGAGGTAGATGACCTCGCCGGCGGGCCGGCCGTCCTGCAGCGGCAGGCACCCGGCCAGCAGGTTCAGGGAATCGGTGGTGTTGCGGGTGAAGATCACGGAATCGTCCGGACGGCCGCCCACGAAGTCCCGCACGATGTCCCGGGCATTTTCGTAGACCGAGGTGCTGATCTGGGATGCGTAGCCGGCGCCGCGGTGGACGCTGGCGTAGTACGGCAGGATTTCGTTCAGGTAGGCCGAGACCACGGACAGGGCCGGGGCGGAGGCGCCGTAATCGAGGTTGGCGTAGCGGGCGTGGCCGCCCTTGATCAGCGGGGAATGGATCTCGGCGCCCGTGACGGCGGCGAGCGGGCGTGCGGCGGCGGCAAACCGTGCGTCGACGTCGGGGGCGGCGGGGAAAGTGGCAGTTGTCATGGGACCTCACTCGAACAGGACCCCACATCGTGGGAATCCGCGCTTGCCGGGTCCGTTCCGGACCGGCCAGGTCGTCACCCGGGGCACCCCACCGCGGCTGGAGGGTTGCCGGCCAGCAAACCGGGGTTTAGCGCTGGCACTCGTGACCTGCATCGAGCGTAGGACATCGGTGCAGCCGTGGAAAAGGCGGCCTCCGAATGTGAAGCGGTTTGTTACGTGCGCGCCGCAAAGCGCGCGTCGGCCGAAGAAACGGCGGCGGCGGCCCCGGAATGGGGGCCGCCGCCGCCGTTTGTTCGGTTGTTGTGAACGGTCGGATGATCCTAGAGGAGGTCGTCGAGTCCGGGGTTGAGCCGCTTGAGCACTTCCGAGTGGAGGATCGAGTTGGTGGCCAGGGCGTTGCCGCCGAAGGGGCCGTCCTCGCCCTCGAGCGAGGTGAAGCGGCCGCCGGCTTCGGTGACGATCGGCACGAGGGCGGCCATGTCGTAGAGGTTCAGTTCGGGTTCGCAGGCGATGTCCACCGCCCCCTCGGCCACGAGGCAGTAGGACCAGAAATCACCATAGGCGCGGGTGCGCCACACTTCCTCGGTAAGGCCGAGGAACTCGTCCAGGTTTCCGCGTTCCTTCCAGCCGCCGAGGCTGGAGTAGGACAGCGACGCGTCCTCGAGCTTGGAAACGTTGGACACTTTCAGCCGGGTGGCGGAGGCCAGGGAGCGGCCGGTGTAGGCGCCCGCGCCCTTGGCCGCCCACCAGCGCTTGCCCAAGGCCGGCGCGCTGACGACGCCGACCACAGGTTCGCCCTCGTCAACGAGGGCGATCAGGGTGGCCCAGACCGGGACGCCGCGGACGAAGTTCTTGGTGCCGTCGATCGGGTCAATGATCCAGCGCCGGGAGCCGTGGCCGGAGCTGCCGAATTCCTCGCCCAAGACCGCATCGCGCGGCCGGGAACGGGAGAGCTGGCCGCGGATGGCCTCTTCGGCGGATTTGTCGGCGTCGGTGACCGGGGTGAGGTCGGGCTTCGTCTCGATCCGAAGGTCCAGCGCCTTGAAGCGGCTCATGGTCTGGGAATCGACGGAATCTGCCAGGACATGGGCAAGGCGCAGGTCATCGTTGTAGCTCGAATCGGTTTGGCTCATGGTTCCAAACTACCGTCTAAGCGGGCGGGCCGCCGGGAGGCCGCGGTACTGCGCCGCGGGCCGGTGAGGGGCCGCCTTAGGACACAGTGCCGAGTTCCTTGGCGTCCTGCGCTTCCATCCGCGGGTCCGTGCCCAGCAGCCTGCGCAGGGAGGCCAGCCGTGCTGGCCCGGAGGGTCCCGCATGCCCGGCCGCAACCCAGGCATCGACGCCGCAGTTGACGGCGGTGGAGTCGTGCTTGCAGCCGCGTTCGCAATCGTCCGTGCCCGGTTCCAGGTCCGGGAAGGATCTCAGGATCCGGTCCGGATCCACGTGGGCAAGCCCGAAGGACCGGATGCCGGGGGTGTCGATGATCCAGCTGCCGGCCGGGGCATCGTTGACTTTGAGCGCCAGCGCGGAGGAAGACGTATGGCGGCCGCGGCCGGTCACCGCGTTGACGCCTCCGGTGGCACGTTCGGCCCCGGTCAGTGCGTTGACCATGGTGGATTTGCCGACGCCGGAATGGCCCAGCATGACGGTGACCTTGCCGTCGAGGTAGCCGCGGAGCTGCGAGACGGCGTCCTTGTCGAGCCGGGCGGAAAGGCCGTCGTCGGAGCGGGCGTCGATGCCTGATGCGGCGGAGTCCGCCGTCTTGGAGATGATGACGGGGAAGTCGAGGTGCGTGTAATTGGACAGCAGCTCGGCGGGATCCTTGACGTCGGCCTTGGTGACGAGCAGCAGCGGCTCAATGCCGGCGTCGTACGCGGCCACGAGCGCGCGGTCGATGAAACCGGTCCGGGGCTCGGGATTGGCCGCCGCCACCACCACCACGAGCTGGTCGGCGTTGGCCACAACGGCCCGTTCGATCGGATCGGTGTCATCGGCACTGCGGCGCAGCAGCGTCTTGCGGTCCAGGATCTTGACCAGCCGCGCGAGGGTGTCAGGTTCACCGGTGACGTCCCCGACGAGGGAGACGAAGTCGCCGGCCACCACGGGATTGCGACGCAGTTCCCGGGCCCGCGCGGCGATGATCTTGCGTTCCTCGGGGGTGCCTTCGCCGACGACGGCGGTGTAGCGGCCGCGGTCAACGGTGATGATGCGGCCCGTGACGGCGTCGTCGTAGCTGGGCCGGTCCTTGGTGCGGGGCCGGGAGCCCTTCTTGTTCGGACGGATCCGGACGTCGGACTCGTCCCAGGAATCAGTGCTGCGTGCCACCGGCGGCGTCCTCGTCTGCGGCGGGTCCCTGCGCCAGCATGGCTTCCCAGAGCCGTGGGAAGTCGGGCATGGTCTTGGCCGTGGTCGCGATGTCCTCGACCTCGACGCCTGGTACGGCCAGGCCGAGGATGGCGCCGGCCGTGGCCATGCGGTGGTCCGCGTAGCTGTGCACGACGCCGCCGTGCAGCTTGGCGGGCCGGATGATGAGTCCGTCCGTCGTTTCCTCGGCATCGCCGCCGAGGCGGGCGATCTCGGCGACGAGGGCGGCGAGCCGGTCTGTTTCGTGACCGCGGAGGTGCGCGATGCCGCTCAGCCGGGAGGGGCCGGTGGCGAGGGCGCAGAGCGCGGCGACGGTGGGGGCGAGTTCGCTGGTTTCGTCAAAGTCGCCGCCCTTGATTTCGCGTCCGCCGGTGACGGTCAATGTGCCGGCGTCGAGCGTCACGGTCGCGCCCATGGCGGCCAGGATGCCGCGCCAGAGGTCACCGACCTGCGTGGTCGCGGCGGGCCAGTTGGGGATCCGCACGGTGCCGCCCGTGGCAAGGGCCGCCGCGAGGAACGGGCCGGCGTTGGAGAGGTCCTGCTCGATCCGCTGGTCAAACGCGCGGATCGGGCCGGGGGAGACCACCCAGTGGTTCGGTACCGAGTCATCGACCGTGACGCCCACGCCGCGCAGCACGGCCACCGTCATGTTGATGTGGTCCAGGCTCGGCACGGGCTTGCCTGCGTCTTCCCTGCTTTGGTGTTCCAGGTGGAGCCCCTCGGTGAAGCGGGCGCCGGCCAGCAGCAGGGCGGAGACGAACTGGGACGATGCACTGGCGTCGATGACGAGGTGGCCGCCGCGCACTTCACCCGTGCCGTGCACGGTGAATGGCAGCGACGACGCCGGACCGCCGTCGGGCGCGCTGACCGCCACGCCCAAGCCGGCCAGTGCTTCGATGATGGTGCCCATCGGCCGTTTGCGGGCGTGCGGGTCGCCGTCGAAATGTGACTCTCCGCGGCGCAGCGCGGCCACCGGCGGCACAAATCGCATGACCGTGCCCGCCAGGCCGCAGTCGATCGCCGTGTCCGCCGCGGCGGCGTCCAGGCTGATCGGGATGATTTCCAGGTCGGGGCCGAACGCACCGTCGCCGGGAACCTCCGTCACGGTGGCCCCCAGTTGCCGCAGGGCCGCAATCATCAGCGCCGAATCCCGGGAGTGCAGGGGGGCCCGCAGGCGGGACGGCCCGTCCGCGAGGGCCGCGAGCACGAGATACCGGTTGGTCAGGGACTTGGAACCCGGAACGGTGACGGTGGCGTCGACCGGCCGTGCCGCGAACGGCGCGGGCCAGTGCGGAGCGGCGTCGGCAGCATGGCGGCCGGCTGAACGGGACGGGGCGGCTGCGGAGGGGGTGGTGCCAGTCATTACCGTCTTAGGCCCCGGCCTTGTGGTCGACGGCCTTGCGGACCACTTTGTCGGCCTTCTTCAGCCGCTTGTTGGTGGTCTTCTTGGCATCGGCCGCGAAGTGGCTCGCGTTCTTCTTCGCGTCCGCGGCGAAGGTGCCGGCGCGCCATGCCAGGCTGGGCTTGCCGGCGGTGTCGACGGCAGCGAGCAGCGCGCCGCCGGTCAGGGAAACGTTTTTCAGGAGCTGCTTGCGGCGGGCGTCGCGGGCTTCCTTTGAGGAGATGTCCGCGCTGCGCCATTCCACGTAGCTGTTCAGGGCCGAAATGACGGCCAAGACGGTGGCTGCCAGCCGGGCGGACTTGCCGAGGGCGAAGCAGACGCCGGCGCCGACCTGGGTTCCGCCAATCGCGCGCGCCAGGACCTTCTCATTAACCTGGAACGGCAGTGCGTCGGCGGTACGCCGCAGCAGGGGAGACAGCTGTGCCGCAGTGTCATCCGCATTCTTGAGCTTGTGCACGCCGGCGAGGACGAAACTGGAGGCGAGCATGGGCCGGGCGAGAAAGCGGACAATCGACATGAATTTCCTCCTGGATGGACGAACTGCGGATTCACTGCGGGAGAACCGGTTCTAGTCTTGCACTTTTGCGGAATATTTGCCTGCCGGACGTGGTTGTGAAAGGCAGGTTTAAGCACGGCTCAGGAAGGCGGAGATTTGACGCAGGTGTTGGACAGAACGGAACTGGAAGCCGGTTCCGGGCAGCCGTGGACCGTCGCGCTTCCGGGAGTTCCGGGTGCCCGGCGGAAGGTGACAGTAGACTTGGACGCAATGAGCACCATGGACCCGGCCGTTAAGGCCATGCACGAGGTTGCCGGAAACGACGCCACGCCCACCCTTACACCTGATGCCAGCGCGGCCGCCGCCCTGGAAACCGAGGTGGACGGCAAGCCGCTGGACGTCTCCACCGAGTCCGCGGACGAGCGCCGGGTGCGCTTCGAACGCGACGCCATGCAGTACGTGGACCAGTTGTATTCCGCGGCCATGAGGATGGCCCGGAATCCCTCGGACGCCGAGGACCTGGTCCAGGAGGCGTACACGAAGGCGTTCTCGGCCTTCCACCAGTACAAGCCCGGCACCAACCTGAAAGCCTGGCTGTACCGCATCCTCACCAACACCTACATCAACCTGTACCGGAAGCGTCAGCGCGAGCCGCTGCAGTCGAATTCGGACACGATCGAGGACTGGCAGCTGGCCCGCGCAGAGTCGCATACGTCCTCGGGACTGCGTTCGGCGGAAGCCGAGGCGCTCGACCACCTTCCCGATTCCGATGTGAAGCGTGCCCTCCAGTCGATTCCCGAGGAATTCCGGCTGGCCGTGTACTTCGCCGACGTCGAGGGCTTCGCGTACAAGGAAATTTCAGAGATCATGAACACCCCCATCGGGACCGTCATGTCCCGGCTGCACCGCGGCCGGAAGATGCTGCGGGACATGCTTGCGGACTATGCCGCCGAGCGGGGATTCAGGGCCGCCACCGAGTCAACCAGCGCGGCCGACAGCAACAAACAGGAGAACAGGAAATGAGCGACTGCCAGGGACTGGGTGATTGCGACGACGCCCGGATGCAACGTATCTATGAATATCTGGATGGTGCGCTCACGCGTAAAGACATCGCAGAGATCAAGGACCACCTGGACAGTTGCCCGGAGTGCCTGGAGCAGTACGACCTCGAATGTGTCATCCGCGTGATGGTCAAGCGTTCGTGCACCGAAGCGGCTCCGGAGAACCTTAAGAACTCGATCCTGGACCGGATTCACTCCATCCGGACCGTGGAAGCCTGAGCCGCGGCCGAAAAAACGCACAGCGAAAGACCCCGGAACCGTGAGGTTTCCGGGGTCTTTCACTTAAAGCATTCAATCCAAGCCGTAGCTTAGGCGTTGGGGCGCTTACCGTGGTTCGCGCCGCCGCGCTTACGGTCACGACGTTTACGTGCACGTTTGCTCATAGCTGGCCTCCTTAATCTTGGTACTCAAAAGAGCTGCCCTCAAGTCTCCCACATCACGGCACCCGCCGCGAACCGGCGGCCCCGCACGGCGACCTCAGCGACCGAGCTCAGTCCTCGAGTGAGTTACGGATCGAGATCCGGGCCTGGTCCAGCACTGTCCTGACGGTTTCGAGCGTGACGGCGGTGACGGGGCGGCTCCCGGCGTGGCGCCGCAGTTCCACCCGCATGTCGTCGCGGAAGGCCTGGACGAGCAGTTCGGCCTCCTTCAGCCGCCGCTCCCCCTCCGGGGAGTACCGCGTGCCCGCGACGCCGGCAGAGCCCGTCCCGGCCGCCGTCCCCGCGGCACGGGCCGAGGTGCGCGCCGCCTCCGCCGTTGCCGCGAGATCGGCCCGGAGGCCGCGCATGTTGACGCGGATGTCCTGGCGCAGGTTGTCGGCGAGTCGGCGGACCGAGGCCGAGATGTCGTTTTCGACGCCGGCGAGCTCGTCCCGGCGGTTGTTCAGCTCCGTGAGTCCCGCCGGCGTGATGCTGTAGTTGGTGCGGCGGCCTTCCGTGTGGGTTGCCACAAGCCCTTCCTCCTCGAGCTTGCCCAGGCGCGGGTAGATGGTCCCGGCGCTGGGGGAGTAGGTGCCGCCGAACCGCTCGCTGAGGGCCTTGATGAGCTCGTAGCCGTGCTTGGGTCCTGATTCGAGCAGGGCGAGCAGGTACAGCCGCAGTGCCCCGTGGGCGAAGACCGGAGGCATCAGAGCACCGGTTCGGTGTCCGCGGAGGGGTGGCCGTGGAAAATCGATGTCTTTCCCGAGACCGAGTTGGTCCGGACCAGCATCAGCTTGGCGTCCGGGCCCGCAATGGTCTGCACCGTGCCGTTGGGCTGGGAATACCTCAGGTCGTTAATGACCACGGCCCCGCTGGCGGATTTGGCGATGATGTCCACGCCGACGTCGTGCGGCAGCCGGATAGTGACGTCACCGGAGACCGAATTGGCGCCGAAATCCTGGGTGAAACCGTGGAGGTCGAAGCTCAGGTCGCCGCTGACGGTATTCGCGCGGATGTGGCTGAAATGGCCTGAGGCCGTTACCTCGCCGGACACGCTCTTGGCAGTCAGGACGCCGCGGTGGTTGCGGGCGATTACTTCGCCGCTGACCGTATTGACGGACAGGTCCCCGGACGTGCCGTCGGCCAGCACGGACCCCGAGACCGTGTTGAGCCGGGCGTGGCCGCTGGTCCCGGAGACCATGCCGTCGCCGCTGACCGTTCCGGCCTCCACCTCGACGCCGGCGGGCAGGGCGATGCTGATGACCACCGAGTTGCTGCTGTGGTTGTTGACGGTCCCCATGAGGTTTTTGAACCAGCCCTGCGGTCCGTGGAGCTGGTGGCGGACTTCCAAGCGGCCGTCGATGATGGAGATGGTGAGCGGATCGCCGGTGATTTCGGAGACTTCGATCCTGGCCACGTCTTCGTCATGGGTGACGATATCGAAGCGGCCGCGGACGATGCCGAGCTTGAGCGAGCGGACGCCGTCGACGTCGATGGTCTGCGGGCCTGTCACGGTCCACGTGTTCTCTGACATGGTTCCTCCGGAAAATGCGAAAAGCGGCTGGACAATTAACGATATATCGCGACTATGAAGTCACGATATATCGCGCTTTCCGGTCGGTCAAGATATATCGCGAAGTTTCCGGGAGGGCCGGACGGCTGCGGGCTGGCCGGGCTACTCCGGCGCCTCGATGCCGAGCCACTGGAACCAGCCGCGGTGCAGCACCAGCCACGCCATGAGGCCGTAGCCGGCCTGGCCGGGCGTGCCGCCGTTGGCTGCGAGGTCCTGGCGCCATTGTTCGTGGTTCAGGAGCGGCGAGAAGGTGTCCACGTAGAGGTGCTTGCGGCGCGTGGTGACGTCGGCGAACGCTGTGTTGAGTTCACCGAGCCGGCGGTTCTGCGCGGGGTCGAGGGTGGGCGGCGGCCCCACGACGAAGACCTCGATCTTGTTCTGCGAGGCGGAGTCCAGGATGTTGGCGAGGTTCAGCCGGCTGCGGGCTGTGGACAGGCCGAATTCGATGTCGCGCCCGGACAAGCCGATCACCAGGCGGTTTTCGTGGTGGTTGCCGAAGCGGCGGCCCGCCTCCTCGAGCCAGCGCGCGGCAATTCCCTCGGTGCCCTCTTCCGGGCACGGTAGGGGGTAGCATTCCAGGGCGACGCTGTCCTGCGGGGTCCGGGCCAGCACCCGGCCCAACCAGCCCAGAGCCCGCGGATCACCGAGCCCGGCCAACAGCTCGTCCCCAACGGCTGCGATCCGCAGCTTCCGATCTTCCACGACTACCTCTTCACTTCAACGCTGTCCATCAAGCTGACCACTAACAGTCCATTAAACAGAGCTGCCCGGCCGGAGTGTTGTGTTTCAGTCTCCGGCCGGGCAGCAATGACGCTATTTACGCGCGAATGCCTGCTTGAGCAGGGTGTCCTGCTCGGCCGCGTGGCGCTTCATCGACCCTGCGGCGGTGGAAGCCGAGGCGGGGCGCGAAATGAGGCGGACCCGGCGGTCCAGGGCGTCCGGCAGGTTCAGGCCGATGAACGGCCACGGACCCTGGTTCGCGGGTTCGTCCTGGGCCCAGACCACTTCGGCGTTGGGGTACTTGGCCAGCTCCGTGGCGATCTCGGCGGCCGGCAGCGGGTAAAGCTGCTCGACGCGCACGATTGCCGTGGTCTTGTTCTCGGTCTTCTGCCGGGTGGACAGCAGATCGTAGTACAGGCGTCCGGAGACCAGCAGGACGCGTTCGACGGCGTCCGCCTGCAGCTGCTCGTGCTCGGGGATGACCGGACGGAACGAGCCGGTGGTGAAGTCCTCCACGGAGGACGCCGCCGCCTTGAGGCGCAGCAGCTGCTTCGGCGTGAAGATGATCAGCGGCTTGCGGGGCCTGCTGTACGCCTGGCGGCGCAGCAGGTGGAAGTGCGAGGCCGACGTCGTGGGGTTGGCCACGATCATGTTCTCTTCGGCACACATCTGCAGGAAACGCTCGATCCGGGCGGAGGAGTGGTCCGGGCCCTGGCCCTCGTAGCCGTGCGGCAGCATGAGCACGAGCGAGGACCTCTGGCCCCACTTCTGCTCGGCGGAGGAGATGAACTCATCGATGATGGTCTGCGCGCCGTTGACGAAGTCACCGAACTGCGCCTCCCACAGCACCAGGGCGTCCGGGCGCTCCACGGAGTAGCCGTATTCGAAGCCCATGGCGGCGTATTCCGAGAGCAGGGAGTCGTAGATCCACAGCTTGGCCTGGTCCTCGGACAGGTGGGCCAGGGGCAGCCACTCGTCGCCGTTGGCGCGGTCGTGGAACACGGCGTGACGCTGCACGAAGGTGCCGCGGCGCGAGTCCTGGCCGGCGAGCCGGACCGGGACGCCTTCCATGATGAGCGAGCCGAACGCGGCGAGCTCGCCGAAGCCCCAGTCGATGCCGCCTTCACGGGACATGGCTTCCCGCTTCTCCAGCAGCTGCTTGAGCTTGGCGTGGACGGTGAAGCCCTCCGGGATCTCGGTGTGGGCCTTGCCGATGCGGGCCAGGGTATGCGCGGAGATTGCGGTGGACGTCGGGGTGCTCACGCCGGAATCGGACTGCTGGGCCATGGGGCGTTCGAGATCGGACACCGCGGCGGAATCGGCCGTGATGATCGGGATCGGGGACGTCTGGGCGGCGTGGGTCTCTGCGAAGACGCGTTCCAGGCGTTCCTGGTAGTCGCGCAGCAGCTGCTCGGCTTCTTCCTCGGTGATGTCACCGCGGCCGATCAGCGATTCGGTGTACAGCTTGCGGACCGAACGCTTGGCTTCGATCAGGTTGTACATCAGCGGCTGGGTCATCGAGGGGTCGTCGCCCTCGTTGTGGCCGCGGCGGCGGTAGCACACCATGTCGATGACAACGTCCTTGTGGAAGCGCTGGCGGAACTCGTAGGCGAGCTGGCCGATGCGGACCACGGCTTCGGGGTCATCGCCGTTCACGTGGAACACCGGCGCCTGGATCATCTTGGCGACGTCCGTGGAGTAGGTGGAGGACCGTGAGGACGACGGGGCGGTAGTGAAGCCGACCTGGTTGTTGACCACGATGTGGATGGTGCCGCCGGTGCGGTAGCCGCGCAGCTGGGAGAGGTTCAGGGTTTCGGCCACCACGCCCTGGCCGGCGAAAGCGGCGTCACCGTGGACCATGATCGGGAGCACGGGGAATGCCTCGCCCTGGTCCAGGCGGTCCTGCTTGGCACGGACGATGCCTTCAAGGACCGAGTCGACGGCCTCGAGGTGCGAGGGGTTCGCGGCGAGGTAGACCTTGGTCTCCTTGCCGTTGTCCGAGGTGAAGGTGCCCTCGGTGCCGAGGTGGTACTTCACGTCCCCGGAGCCCTGGACCGAGCGGGGGTCCTGGGTGCCTTCGAATTCACGGAAGACCTGGGCGTAGGTCTTGCCGGCGATGTTGGTGAGCACGTTGAGCCGGCCGCGGTGGGCCATGCCGATCGCCACTTCGTCGAGTTCGTCGTCGGCGGCGTCGGAGATGATGGCGTCCAGCAGCGGAATCAGGGACTCGCCGCCTTCCAGCGAGAAGCGCTTCTGGCCGACGAACTTCGTCTGCAGGAACGTCTCAAAGGCCTCGGCGGCGTTGAGCTTGGAGACGATGCGCAGCTGCTCGTCGCGGCTCGGCTTCGAGTACGGGTGCTCGATCTGGTCCTGGAACCATTTGCGCTCGGCCGGGTCCTGGATGTGCATGTACTCGATGCCGGCGGTGCGGCAGTAAGCGTCGCGGAGGACGCCGAGGATGTCGCGGAACTTCAGCATCGGCTTGCCGCCGAAGCCGCCGGTGGGCCATTCGCGGTCCAGGTCCCACAGGGTCAGGCCGTAGGTCAGGACGTCGAGGTCCGGGTGCTTGCGCTGGACGTACTCAAGCGGATCGGTGTCCGCCATGAGATGGCCGCGCACGCGGTAGGCGTGGATCAGCTGCTGGATCCGGGCGACCTTGTTGATCTCGTCGGCAGGGTCCACCTGCAGGTCCGGGCTCCAGCGCACGGGCTCGTACGGGATGCGCAGGGACTCGAAGATTTCGTCGTAGAAGTTCTGCGCACCCAGCAGGAGCTGGTGCACAAGCTTGAGGAACTCGCCGCTGCCGGCACCCTGGATGACGCGGTGGTCATAGGTGGAGGTCAGGGTGAGGACCTTGCTGATCGCGTTCTGCGCGATGATCTTCTCGCTGGCGCCCTGGAACTCGGCCGGGTAGTCCAGCGCGCCGACGCCGATGATTGCGGCCTGGCCCTTGGACAGGCGGGGCACCGAGTGCACGGTGCCGATGCCGCCGGGGTTGGTCAGGGACACGGTGGTGCCGGAGTGGTCGTCCGCGGTCAGCTTGCCGTTGCGGGCGCGCTTGATCAGGTCCTCGTAGGTGTGCCAGAACTCGGAGAAGTTGAGGGTCTCCGCCTTCTTGATGTTCGGCACCATGAGCAGGCGGGTGCCGTCAGGCTTGGGCATGTCGATCGCGATGCCGAAGTTCACGTGCGCCGGCTGGACAGCCACCGGCTTGCCGTCGATCTCGTCGTAGTAGACGTTCATCGACGGGAACTGGGACAGGGCGCGGATGACGGCGTAGCCGATCAGGTGCGTGAAGGAGACCTTGCCGCCGCGGGCGCGGGCCAGGTTGGAGTTGATGACCACGCGGTTGTCGATCAGCAGCTTGGCCGGGATGGCGCGGACGCTCGTGGCGGTCGGCACTTCCAGGCTGGTGACCATGTTCGACGCGATGGCCTTGGCCGGGCCGCGCAGGACGGAGACGACGTCCTCTTCCGGCGCCGTCGGGGCTTTGACGTTCTTGGGCAGCTGCGCCGGGATCGGTGCGGTGCCGGGGCCGGCATCGGAGGACTTGGAGCCGTCCCGGGCGACGGTGGCCGGGGCTTTCTTGGCTGCGGGGGCCGGAGCGGGGGCTGCGGGGGTGGCGGGCGCAGGTGCGGCGGGCGCAGCCGCTGCCGGCGCTGCGGCAGGAGGCGCTACAACGGGAAGTTCACGGGTGGCAGGATGCACAGCGACTGCTGTGCCGGACGTTCCGTTGGCGGAAGAGGCGTCACTAGCTGCAAAGGATTCGAACAGGGGCCACCACTTGGCGTCGACCGTGTTCTTGTCCTGCTGGTAACGCTCGTACAGTTCGTCAACGAGCCACTCGTTTCCGCCAAATTCCTCTGGTAGACGGTGGCTAGGCTGCTCTGGCACTTGAAATACGCCTCTTCCATGAGTTTGATTCCCTCTGGCTTCCACGGTGCTTCGGCACAACGATCGAGCCAGTCTCTGCGTCCAGTGAACCCAGACCCATGCCAGTCTAGTGACGATTCTTGCCAAACCGCCAATAAGCGTGACTCAAATCATGATCTCCCTCGGCGGCCACTGAATTGGCGTGAAGATCTCGTGCGGAACCGGCGAGGATGCAGCGGCTGTCGCACCGGAAATCGCCCTAGAATCGAGGGAGAACCGTTTGGTGCCGAAGGTGCCAGCTAAGGAGCAGCCGTGCGTTTCCTGAATGAGCCCACCACCGATCTGACCTACTCCGACCTCTTCCTCGTGCCGTCCCGTTCCGATGTCACCTCGCGCCTGGACGTGGACCTCGCGGCCGACGACGGGACCGGCTCGGCAATTCCGCTGGTGGCGGCGAATATGACGGCGGTGACGGGAAAGCGGATGGCCGAGACGATGGCCCGCCGCGGCGGCCTGGGCGTCCTGCCGCAGGACGTCCCGCTCGATGTCATCCGGGACGTTGCAGCCTGGATCAAGGGCCGCCACCCGGTCCTCGAGACCCCCGTCACCCTGGCGCCCACGGACACCGTGATCGATGCCCTGCACTTGATGGGCAAGCGGCCGCACGGGGCCGTGGTGGTGGTGGACGCGGCGGGCGCCGTCACCGGAGTGGTCCGTGCCGCCGACTGCGAGGGCCAGGATCGTTTCGCGTCGTTGGCCTCCGTCCTGCGCCACCAGCCGCTCGTGCTGGATGCCGGGATGCTCGGTGCCGGAACGCTGACGGGCGGGCCGGCCGCGGATGCTGCCGGTGCTGCCCAGTCGCTCCGCCGGGCCTTTGAGGCGATGGACGCCGCCGGGACGGACTATGCGCCGGTGCAGCAGGACGGTGTCCTGGCCGGTGTGCTCACCCGCAAGGGCGCCCTTCGCTCCACCATCTACCGCCCGTCCCTGGACGAGGACGGCAAACTCAAGGTGGCTGCCGCCGTCGGGATTAACGGTGACGTGGCCGGGCGGGCGGCCGAACTCCTGGCTGCCGGCGCCAACGTGCTGGTCCTCGACACCGCGCATGGCCACCAGCAGAAAATGTTCGACGCCCTGGCCGCCGTGAAGGGACTCAACCCCGGCGTGCCCGTGGTGGCCGGCAACGTGGTCACCGGCGAGGCCACCCGGGAACTCATCGAGGCCGGAGCGGACATCGTCAAGGTCGGCGTGGGCCCGGGCGCCATGTGCACCACCCGCATGATGACGGCCGTGGGCCGCCCGCAGTTCAGCGCCGTCCTGGAATGCTCCGCGGCGGCGCGGGACGCCGGCGGCCGGGTGTGGGCCGACGGCGGTGTCCGCTACCCGCGCGACGTCGCCCTGGCCCTGGCCGCCGGGGCGAGCCAGGTCATGATCGGGTCCTGGTTTGCCGGCACTCACGAAAGCCCGGGAGACCTGCAGCTGGACGCGGGCGGCCGGCAGTACAAGGAGAGCTTCGGCATGGCGTCCGCCCGCGCCGTGCAGAACCGCAACCAGCGCGAGGGCGCCTTTGAGAAGGACCGCAAGGCCCTCTTCGAGGAGGGCATCTCCACGTCCCGGATGTACGTGGATCCGGCGCGGCCCGGCGTCGAGGACCTGCTGGACATGATCACTGCCGGCCTGCGCAGCTCCATGAGCTACGCCGGCGCCCCCGACCTCGCCGCTTTCCGCGAACGTGCCGTGGCCGGCATTCAGTCCGCGGCCGGGTACGAGGAAGGCCGCCCCGTCCCGCAAAGCTGGTAAGCCCGGCTGGTAGGCCCGGTGGGCGAACGCCGCGGGGTGACGCCCCCCGTGGCGCCCCCCGTGACGCCGCAGCTCGGGGGCTGGCGGCGGCTGCTCCTGTAGACTGAAATTCTTATGGACAGTAAATCTAGGTGCCGGCCTGGGGGCTGTCAGCGAAGAACGGAAACCGTTCCCGCGCAGTCCACCCGCAGAGCCGGCAAACCCCGTTCACGCGCCCATCACTCTCCGGCCATTCGCCACTCCGGAGCCTTCCAGGACACAGGGTCGGCTGCCGCCGACCATCCTCCGCCGGCCCGTCGACTCCAGCCGCTCCGCACCCCGCAACGGCACCGGCTGTGCGCCGCCGCTCCGGAAGCGAGCCATTAAATGGAATGGCTTCTCCTCGTAGCAGGGCTCCTGCTCATCCTCGGCACCGGTTTCTTCGTTGCCGTGGAATTTTCCCTGGTCGCCCTTGATCAGACGACAGTGCAGCGCGCCGTCGACGGCGGAGACGCCGCCGCCGAGCCTCTGCTCAAATGCCTCAAGTCCCTCTCCACCCAGCTCTCCAGCTGCCAGCTCGGCATCACGATGACCACTCTGCTGACCGGCTACGTCATGGAACCGTCCGTCGGCAAGCTGCTCGAAGGCCCGCTCGCGGCCCTCGGAGTCCCGGCAGCGGCGGTCGCCTCCGTCTCCCTGATCCTGGCGATGGCGCTGGCCACCCTGCTCTCCATGGTGATCGGCGAACTGGTGCCCAAGAACATGGCGATCGCATTGTCCTTCCCGATCGGCAAGGCCGTTGCCCGGCCCCAGTTGGTGTTCACCGCGATTTTCAAGCCCGCAATCGTGGTCCTGAACGGATTCTCCAACAAGGTCCTCAACGTCTTCGGCCTGGAGGCCAAGGAGGAAATCTCCGGCGCGCGCACCCCGGCAGAACTCGCCTCCCTCGTCCGCCGCTCCGCGGCCATGGGCACGCTCGACGCCGGAACGGCCAACTTCATCGCCCGGACCCTGAAGTTCTCCGGCCGGACCGCCGCGGACGTCATGACCCCCCGCATCCGGGTGGAGACCATCGACGCCGATCAGCCGGTGTCGGACATCGTCGAGGCTGCCAAGCGCACCGGCTACTCGCGTTTCCCGGTGATCGGCGAGTCCTCCGATGACATCCGCGGCGTGGTCCATATCAAGAAGGCCATCGCCGTTCCCGCGGACCGCCGCGCTAAACTTCAGGCCGGCGCCATCATGACCGATGTTCTCCGGGTGCCCGAAACCATCCACCTGGATGCCCTCCTCGCCGAACTGCGTGAGGGCAACCTGCAACTGGCCGTCGTCCTCGACGAGTACGGCGGAACGGCCGGCGTCGCCACGCTGGAGGACCTCGTGGAGGAAATCGTCGGGGAAGTGGCCGATGAACATGACAAAGTCCGGCCGGGGCTGCTCCAGAGCGCCTCGGGCGACTGGTACTTCCCCGGACTGCTCCGGCCCGATGAACTCTCCGAACAGATCCCGGGCCTGACCGTGCCCGACGAGGCTGCCTACGAAACGGTGGGAGGCTACGTCATGAGCCAGCTTGGCCGCATCGCGGCAGTCGGCGACACAGTCGACGTCGTCGGCGGAACGCTCAGCGTGACCCGCATGGACGGCCGCCGGATCGACCGGATCTGCTTCCGGCCCGCCCGGGTCCCGGGCGGCGGCCAGCCCGCCAGCCAGGCAGGTGCCGCATGAGCGACTGGGCAGGAATCCTGTGGCTTGCCGTCCTGCTGGTCGGCAACGCCTTCTTCGTGGCAGCTGAATTCGCCATCATGTCCGCCCGCCGGAGCCAGATCGAGCCGCTGGCCGAGGCCGGTTCGAAGCGCGCGCAGACCACCCTGCGGGCCATGGAAAACGTCTCCCTCATGCTCGCGTGCGCCCAGCTCGGCATCACCGTCTGCTCGCTGCTGATCCTGCAGGTGGCCGAACCCGCGATCCACCACCTCCTGGCCGTGCCGCTGGAAGCGGCGGGCATCCCGATGGAGGCTGCGGACCTCGTGGCCTTCGCCGTCGCCCTGCTGGTGGTGACGTTCCTGCACGTCACGTTTGGCGAAATGGTGCCGAAGAACATCTCGGTGTCCGTCGCGGACAAGGCGGCGCTGCTGCTGGCTCCGCCGCTGATGTTCATTGCCCGCGTGGTGAAGCCGATCATTGCGGCCCTCAACTGGTCCGCCAACCACATCCTGAAGCTGATGCGGATTGAGCCGAAGGATGAGGTCACGTCCTCCTTCACCCTTGAAGAAGTCCAGTCGATCGTTCAGGAATCCACCCGCCACGGGCTCGTGGACGACGACGCCGGGCTCATCACCGGAGCGCTGGAGTTCTCGGAACACACGGCGTCCCACGTGATGGTCCCGCTGCACAAGCTCGTTATGCTCAAAGCGGCCACCACGCCGGCGGAATTCGAAAAAGCAGTCAGCCGGACCGGTTTTTCGCGCTTCCCGATGCTCGACGACGACGGCATGCTGTCCGGGTACCTCCACATCAAGGACGTGCTGTCCATCCCCGACGCCGGGTACCACCAGGCGATTGCGGAAAGCCGCATCCGGTCGCTGGCGAACCTCGCCATGGACGACGAAATCGAGAAGGCCATGTCCGTCATGCAGCGCACGGGCTCGCACCTGGCCCGCGTGATCGGGCCCGACGGGCTGACCCAGGGCGTGCTGTTCCTGGAAGACGTGATCGAGCAGCTGGTGGGTGAGATCCGCGACGCGACGCAGGCCACCGGCTACCGGAGGCTGGGCCAAGAGCAGTAGCGCATTGCCAGTAGCGGATGGGCGGCACGGTGCCGTGCCGGGTATCCCTAAATAGGAATGATTCCTATTTAGGGATACACTCGGGCTGTTGCTATTGCTCCTGATTCTCAATAACAGATCCGAGGTTTCCCGTGCGCCGTCCCGCTGCCCGAGCCGTGCTGGCTGGTTTTGCCGGCCTGGGCCTCCTGCTGACCGCGTGCGCTCCGACGGCGGGAAGCGCCCGGGGGACCGCCGGCGACGGCGTCGTCGACGTCGTCGCCTCCACGAGTGTCTATGGCGACATCGTCTCCAGCATCGGCGGCGACAAGGTCCGGGTCAGCTCGATCATCAGCCGCACCAGCCAGGACCCGCACTCCTACGAGGCCACCACCCAGGACAAACTGGCAGTCTCCAAGGCCGAACTCGTGGTGGAGAACGGCGGGGGCTACGACTCCTTCATCGACACGCTCGCAACGGACACCGGGCTGGACCGCGGCAATATGATCAGCGCCGTGGACGTCTCCGGCCTTGCCTCGCAAAGCCCGGCAGCGGCGAGCCCCGACGCCTCCGGCCACACCCATGCGGCCACCGGGCTGAACGAGCACGTCTGGTACAGCCTGCCGGCCATGTCCCGCCTCACGGACGCCGTTGCGGACAAACTCGGCACGCTGGAACCTGCCTCGGCGGCGACGTTCCGGACCAACGCGGCCGCATTCAAGGACTCGCTCGGCGGCCTGGAAGCAAAGCTCGCCGCGATGAAGTCCGCGAAAAATCACGTGCCCGTGGCCGTCACCGAGCCGGTGCCGTTGTACCTGCTGGAAGATGCAGGACTCGAGAACAAGACCCCGGCCGAGTACACAGCGGCGATCGAGGAAGGCGCCGATGTCCCGCCGGCCGTCCTCAAGTCCGCCGTCGATCTCGTGGGATCGGGGAGCGTCCGGCTGCTGGCCTACAATACGCAGACCGAGGGGCCGCAGACGCTGGCGCTGAAGAAGGCCGCCACGTCCGCCGGCGTCCCGGTCGTGAACTTCAGCGAAACCCTTCCCGAGGGCCAGACCTTCGTGCAATGGATGACCGCAAATGTGGCGAGCATCAGCAAGGCCCTAGGATGATCGCAACAACGGATGCGTCTGTCTCCGCAGGGAAATCGAGGAAACCTCATTTGACACCGGTAGTGAGCCTCCGCGGCGCCTCCCTGTCGTTCGGCCAGCGGACACTGTGGGAGGACCTGGACCTGGACATCAACCCGGGTGAATTCTTCGCCGTACTCGGCCCCAACGGCAGCGGCAAGACCACCCTCCTCAAGGTCCTGCTCGGGCTGCAGGAGCTGAGCACGGGCACGGCCGTGCTTGACGGCCGGCCCGTCGAACGGGGAAGCCGCCGGATCGGCTATGTGCCGCAGCAGAAATCCTTCGACCCCGACACGCCGCTGCGCGCCCGCGACCTCGTGGCCCTCGGCGTCGACGGTCACCACTGGGGCATCCGCCTTGGCGGCGCGAAAGTGAACCGGAAGGTGGACGAACTCCTGGAGCTCGTCGGCGCCAGCGACTACGCCAAAGTGCCGGTCGGGCAGCTGTCCGGCGGTGAGCAGCAGCGCCTGCGCGTGGCCCAGGCCCTCGCCACGGATCCCAAGGTCCTCTTGTGCGACGAGCCGCTGCTGTCCCTGGATCTTCAGCACCAACAGGCCGTGAGCGCCTTGATCAACAAGCAATGCCGCGATGCCGACAGCGCCGTAGTGTTCGTGACGCACGAGATCAACCCGATCATGGACTACGTGGACCGCGTCCTGTACCTGGCCGGCGGACGGTTCCGGGTAGGCACTCCTGCCGAGGTCATGACCACCGAGGTGCTCTCCGATCTATATGGCAGCCCGGTAGAAGTCATTCAGGCCAACGGCCGGCTGATCGTGGTGGGGCTGCCCGATGCCACGACGCACCACCACCACGATGCGCATTCAGTCGCGGGAGAGGTGGGCTAGATGGATCTGGGCAACCTGCTGCATTCAATCTTCAACTTCGAAAACTACGGCGAGCTGCTGGTCCTGGTGCAGAACTCAATCTGGGCCGGCGCCGTCCTCGGGCTGCTGGGCGGCCTCATGGGCACCTTCGTGATGAAACGGGACCTGGCCTTCGCGGTCCACGGCATCTCCGAACTCTCCTTTGCCGGTGCGGCGTTCGCGCTGCTGATCGGCGCGGACATCATTCTCGGCTCGCTGGCAGGATCGGTGCTGGCGGCCGTGGTGCTGGGCCTCATGGGCGTCCGTGCGCGGGACAAGAACTCGATCATCGGCGTCATCATGCCGTTCGGTCTGGGACTGGGCATCTTGTTCCTGTCCCTGTATGAGGGCAGGGCCGCTAACAAGTTCGGCCTGCTCACAGGGCAGATTGTGTCTGTCGGAACGGTCCAGCTGCAGGTCCTGGCGGCCGCCGCCGTCGTGGTGATGCTGGCGCTGGTCGCCATCTGGCGGCCCCTGACCTTTGCCAGCGTGGACCCCGACGTCGCCACCGCCCGCGGCGTGCCGGTGCGGGCCCTGTCCCTGGCATTCATGGTGCTGCTGGGCATCAGCGTGGCATTATCGATCCAGATTGTGGGCGCCCTGCTGGTGCTGGCCCTGCTGATCACGCCGGCGGCGGCGGCCATGCGGGTCACGTCCTCGCCCCGGCTGGTGGTCACCTTGAGCATCGTCTTCGCCATGACGGCGACCGTCGGCGGAATCCTGCTGGCCCTCGGCGGCCGGCTGCCCATCAGCCCCTACGTCACCACGCTGTCGTTCCTGATCTACGTGGCCTGCCGGGTGATCGGCGGCGCGCGGGCGAAGCGGGGACTCAACGGCCGGGTGGTGCGGAGTAGTTCGACGGCGGCCGCCTAAGCTCCTCGTAACTTCCGGCTAGGCGCCGACCTGCAACGCCGTGCACTCGGGGCACAACCCGAAGATTTCCACGGTGTGCTCCACCGCCGTGAATCCGTGCTCTTTCGCGATCCGCGCGGCCCAGGCTTCGACCGCGGGTGCTTCGACTTCCACCGCCTTGCCGCAGTTGCGGCACAGCAGGTGATGGTGGTGCCCGGTGACGGCGCAGCGCCGGTACACGGCTTCGCCGTCGGCGTTGCGCAGGACGTCCACCAGCCCGTCGTCGGCGAGGGACTGCAAGATGCGGTAGGACGTCGCGAGGGACACCGTGCTCCCGCGCTCCTGGAGAATGCGGTGCAGCTCCTGCGTGCTGACGAAGTCCGCCAGATCGTCCAGGGCGGCACTGACGGCGAGACGCTGCTTGGTGACGCGCTGCTCCTTGCCCTGCGTCGGTGCCGCTGACGAGACGGGTCGCGGCGCTGACGCCGGGGCCGGAATCCGGCTGCTGCCGGCGGTGGCGCCCTGGGACATCGTTGAACTCGCTTCGCATTGGGGGTTTCGCGGGGGGACCCGCTGAGGCATGGTGGCAATGTTCAAGATTACCAGCGTCCAACATTGCCGGCAGCGCTCCGTGGACACCGTGACGGGTGTTGCCTAGGCTGGCCGGATGAAGCTGACCAAATTCACCCACGCCTGTGTCCGACTCGAGAAGGACGGCCGGGTGCTGGTGCTCGACCCGGGTACGTTCTCTGAAACGGATCAGGCGCTGGCCGGGGCGGATGCCGTGCTGATTACGCACGAGCACGCGGACCATGTGGACGTCGACGCCGTCGCCGCGGCCCTGCAGGGCAACGCCGCCCTTGAGCTGTTCGCCCCGGAGGCTGTGGCCGCCACGCTCCGCAGCAAGGCTCCCGACGCTGGGAGCCGCATCCACACGGCGGCCGTCGGCGAGGACTTTGAGACGGCAGGCTTCGCGGTCCGGACCTTCGGGGGTCAGCATGCCCTCATCCATCCGCAGATTCCCGTCGTGGCCAACGTGGGCTACCTCGTGGATGCCAACGTCTACCACCCGGGGGACTCCTTCGCGATTCCCGACGGCGTCGAGGTCCGGACGCTGCTGGTCCCCATTCACGCCCCGTGGAACAAGGTGGGCGAAGTGGTGGACTTTGTGATCGGCGTCCGCGCGCCGCTGGCGTTCCCGGTCCACGACGCGCTCCTGAACGACACCGGCCGAGGCCTGATTGAAGGGCATGTGACCCGGATCGGAGCGAAATACGGCACCGAGTACCGGCACCTCTCCGCCGGAGACTCGGTGGAGGTTTAGCTCGTTGGAGGTCTAGCCACCGCGGGCGCCGCGGCGGTTCAGGCCGGCCACACACCGCTCTCGAAGAAGCCGCGCAGCACGGCCTCGTGGGGTTCGGGGTCCAGGTCGTGGGCAGCAAGCCACTCCGCGTTGTAGTAGTTCCCGGCATAGCGGTCCCCGGCGTCGCACATGAGCGTGACGACACTGCCCCGGCGGCCCTCGGCGATCATCCCGGCGATGAGCTGCCACGCGCCCCAGAGATTGGTGCCGGTGGACGGCCCGGCGTGAAGCCCTGCGTGCTCCCTGAGGTGCCGCATGGCCGCCACGGACGCGGCGTCGGGAACCTGGATCATGTGGTCGATCACGGCCGGCACAAAACTCGGTTCCATCCGCGGCCGGCCGATGCCCTCGATGCGGGACGGCAGGCCCGTCGCCGTCCCGGCAGTAGATGTGCCGGGGGCGGCGGGGCTCCCGCCGTCGGACTGGCTGTCCCGCCAGCCCGGATAGAACGCGGAATTTTCCGGATCGACGACGGCGAGTCTCGTCTCATGGCGCTGATAGCGCAGGTACCGGCCGATGGTGGCGCTGGTGCCGCCGGTGCCTGCCCCGACCACCACCCAGCGGGGGACTGGATGCTCCTCCAGTGCCAGCTGGCCGAAGATCGACTCGGCGATGTTGTTGTTCCCGCGCCAGTCCGTGGCCCGTTCGGCGTATGTGAATTGGTCCATGTAGTGCCCGCCGGTGCTGCTGGCGAGGCCGGCGGCGGCGTCGTAGACCTCGGAGGCATGGTCCACCAGATGGCACGAGCCGCCAAACTGCTCGATCAGGGCGATCTTTTCCCGGCTGGTGGTCCGGGTCATGACCGCGATGAAGGGCAGTCCGAGCAGCTGCGCAAAATAGGCTTCCGAGACGGCGGTGCTGCCGCTGGATGCCTCGACGATCGTGGTGCCTTCCCGGATCCAGCCGTTGACGAGGCCGAACAGGAACAGCGAACGCGCCAGCCGGTGCTTGAGGCTGCCCGTGCGGTGGGTGGATTCGTCTTTCAGGTACAGCTGCACGCCCCAGTGCTCCGGGAGCGGGACGGAATACAGGTGGGTGTCGGCAGATCGGTTGTTCTCGGCATTGATCCGGCGGACGGCTTCGTCGGCCCAGGCCCGGTCGTGTCGGTGCGCGGTGTTCACCGCTACAGCCTACCGAAGGGGACGGGACGCCGAAGATAGAGTGGGCGCATGGACACCCTCATCGATGCAGTTGCCCTCAAGGACCGGTTGGACAGCGCCCGAGAAACGGGCCACCGCACCGTGCTCCTGGATGTTCGCTGGGCGTTGGGTGACCCCCACGGCCACGACCACTACCTGCGCGAACACATCCCCGGAGCTATCTTCGTGGATCTGGCCACCGAACTCGCCGGCCCCGCGGAACCGAGCCGCGGACGGCATCCGTTGCCGACGCCGCAGCAGTTCCAAGAGTCCGCGCGCCGCTGGGGCATCAACGACGGCGACGCCGTCGTGGCCTACGACGACAGCGGCAATATGGCCGCCGCCCGGCTGTGGTGGATGCTGCGCAACGCCGGCTTCCGTTCCGTCCAGCTGCTCGACGGCGGCTTGGCCGCCTGGCGCGCTGCCGGGTTCGATCTGGCAGCAGGAGCCGAGCAGACTGCACCGGGGACTGTCACTCTGTCCGGGGGAGCCATGCCAGCGATCGACGCCGGCCAGGCGGCTTCCTGGGGTCGGCGCGGGCTGCTTCTCGATGCCAGGGCGGGGGAGCGGTACCGCGGGGAAGTCGAACCCGTGGATCCCCGCGCCGGTCATATTCCGGGCGCCGTGAGTGCCCCCACCACCGGGAATCTGCAGCCCGACGGGCGGTTTCTGCCCCCGGCCGAGCTGCGGGAACGCTTCGAACGGCTCGGCTACCGTGCAGCGGTCCCCACCGCCGTGTATTGCGGTTCCGGGGTGACGGCGGCCCACGAAATCGCCGCCCTTGAGATCGCCGGCTTTCCCGCTGCTTTGTACCCCGGTTCGTTCTCCGAGTGGTGCCACAGCGCTTCGAACGAGGTCATCACCGGGGCCGCCCCGTATGGCGAGGATGCGGCTTCAGGCTAGAGCTCCTTATCGCCGGTTCACGCACGGACTGCACCAGTCCTCACGTTGGTCATCCCCGACAGGCTGCCGATCAGCCCTGAGCGTTTGAGGGTTTTGGCGCGATGCCGCAGCCGGTGTCTTGGTCGTGGCCGCTCGGTAGCTTCCGTTCTGAGTGGCGTGCCCGGCAGGGGCGGGGCCGTGGACTGGTAGGTGTGGCCGGTGGGGGTGGTGAGCTGGATCGTGTGTCTGGGGCCGGGCCGGGGCTGGGCGTTCCAGCCGGGGGTTTCTTTGGTGTGGTTGCAGGCTTCGCAGAGTCCGGCGCCGTTGGTGCGCGTGGT
>NZ_FNJS01000052.1:0-17145 GCF_900104405.1 Arthrobacter sp. ok909
GAGGGCGTCGATGGTGGCCAGGGCGTCCTCGACCGTGGTGTAGAGCTTGTCGTTGATGGCGTTCTCGACGCCGTCTTCCTCGCCGCCAACCGTGCCGATCTCGACCTCGAGGATCATCTTGGCGGCCGCGGTGCGCTCGAGCAGTTCACGGGCGATGCGGAGGTTTTCCTGCAGGGTCTCTGCGGAGCCGTCCCACATGTGCGAGTTGAAGAGCGGGTTGCGGCCGGCCTTGACCTCGGCCTCGGACGCGGCGAGGAGCGGGAGCACGAAGCCGTCCAGCTTGTCCTTGGGGCAGTGGTCCGTGTGCAGGGCGATGTTGACGCCGTAGTTCTTGGCGACCTCGCGGGCGAAGGCCGCAAAGCCCAGGGAGCCGGCAACCATGTCCTTGGTGGAGGCGCCGGACCAGTAAGCCGCACCGCCGGTGGAGACCTGCACGATGCCGTCGGACTCGGCCTCGGCGAAGCCGCGCAGGGCCGCGTTCAGGGTCTGGGAGGACGTGACGTTGACGGCCGGGAATGCGAAGCCGCCCGTCTTTGCACGGTCGATCATCTCGGAGTAGATCTCTGGGGTTGCAATGGGCATGCTGACTCCTCGTCGAAAGCAGTGGTAGCTACATGGCTATGTACATCCTAGCCACGTGCGCCCCGGAGCCGAATACGTGAAGCCGGGTCCAGGAAATGTTCCCGGACCCGGCGACAGACGCAGGCAGACGTGTTACGCGGCCGCCCCTGGCGGTGCGCCGTCGTGCGGCTACTGTCCCGCGATGCTCGTCGCGAACCGGACGGTCATGCTGCCGACGCCGGTGACGTCGTCATAGCCCGACGACGTCGACAGCGATGTGTCGTTGTCGGTGCCGACCAGGTAGCTGGCGCCGCTGACGGGACTGGAGAAGACCATGGCCTGGGGGCTGGACTGCGGCACCACGTCCCGCGCTCCGGAGTTGCCTGCCTTCGCCGCCGCGTAGATGGCCGGGTTGGCGAAGCCGACCGTTTTTCCGGTCGCGGACTGGGCGATCGCCATCTGTGCCGCCGTCAGCGGGCAGGCCAGCGAGGTTCCGCCATACTGCGTCGTCTGATACGAGCCGGTGTTCAGTGCGTGGTCGTTGGTGATCGGGCTGATCCCCACCTGGTAGCCGGTGTAGGGATCGGCAAGGGAGGCGACATCCGGGGAGACCCGGTAGCCGTTGGCCAGCGCGGCCGGGACCGTGCCTTGCTGGTAGCCGGGCTGGGCGAACACCGCGCTTATTCCGCCGCCGGCGCCGAAGCGGAACGCACCGGGCTGGGCGCCGGCGTAGCTGAGGCTGCCGTCGGGGTTCTGGACGATCCGGTCCCGGGTGGTTCCCCATCCGGTTTCGAACAGGTAATCGTTGTTCCGACCGACCGCCAGACTGGTTCCGCCGACCGCTGTGACGAACGGCGAGCTGGCCGGGAAGTCCGGAGACGTGTAGCCCAGGGACGCCTTCTCGTCGCCGTTGTCGCCGCTGGAGAAGTAGAGTCCGACGCCTTCGCCCGCCGCCTGAAGATGAAGGTTCTGCATGCCCATCTGCGCGTTCGGCGAGACCGCCTCGCCCACGTAGCCGTAGCTGTTGCTGACGATGGTGCTGAGCTTCTGGTCCAGGATGGTGGACATCGCGACGTCGATGCCCGCGCCGCAGTTGTTCCCCCCGACGTAGAGGATATTCGCGGCGGCGGCGAGTCCGTGCACGGCCTCGACGTCGAGCGTCTGCTCGCCCTGCCAGCCGCTGGGCTGTCCGCACAGGGCCTGGTCCATGAACAACCGGGAATCCGGCACGATTTGCTGGTACTGCCCGGTCTTGAAGGCCGGGAGGCCATTCTGCTGCGAGTACGTGTTCGCGTCCGATTCGATGCTCGGCGAGGCATAGGCGTCGATGATCGCCACAGTCTGGCCCGCTCCGGCCGTCGACGGGGACGTCACCCCGAAGGCGCCCTGCAACTGCGACGGGGTGTAGCCGCAGATGGCGGCGCCGAAGCTCGTTGCGCCATACGCCGCGGGAACGGTCACCTTGTTCTGTTCCCAGTAGTTGGAGCACGGCGCATCCACCGGCGGAGCACCGACGGGTTTGCCTGATGTCTGGGCCTGGTCCGAAGACCCGCCGGGAGTCGCCAGCGAAGGGCGGGTGAGCAGCCGTCCCTGGTCGATGGAGATCGCCTGGACCGCGGCGGCGAGGTTCGCCGGAAGGGACGGCGCGGTGGACGGGCCGATCAGGTTCTGGCCCTGGAAGGCATAGGTCTGCTCGGTCGTGCTGAAAGCCGCATTGATCTGGGCGACGGTGCCGCGGAAGACCACGTAGAGGCCGCTCGCGGGGACCGAGGTGACCACCATGCCCTGCCCCTTCAGGTAGTCAACGAGCGCAGCGACGTCGGTCTTGGCCGGCCCGTACTTGGCGATCCAGTCCGGGGGCGAAAGGTACTGCTGGTACTGCGGACTTCCCGGCGTGGACACGGCCGTCGCAAACGCCTTGGCTGCTCCGGCGTCGGGCAGGTTCAGGTAGATCTCGCCCTCGACCGTCGTATTGCTTAGCGGGATGCCGGTCTTCGCGCGGGAGCCTGCCCAAGGGGGCACTGAACCCGGATAGTTGTTCGACGGCGGCGGCGTCCGCGGGGCGGCGACCGCGGCCGTAGCGGTCAGGCCGACGGCAAAGGCAAGTGAAGTTCCAAGGGCCAGCAGGCGCGTGGCGCGCCGGGAATGCGAAGTTGAGACCTTCTTCATGAGATGACTTCCCCTAAGCGGGCGCCCTTTGCGCCCACACAGGCCAGAGCCTAAACGGCAAAAACCGATCTGACTACAGGTGCCTCAGGAAACTATCTGCCCGAACACGTGGCGGCGGATCCACGCGTGCATCGCGATGGCCGCGGCCGAGGCGGCATTGATGGAGCGGGTGGAGCCGAACTGCTCGATCGACAACGTGGCGAGGGCGGCGTCGTGGACCTCCGCGGTCAGGCCCGGGCCTTCCTGGCCGAAGACCAGGACGCAGTCCTTGGGCAGTTCGTAGGTCTCCAGCGGCACGGAATCCGGGAAGATGTCGATCCCGATGATCGCGAGCCCCTCCCCCTGCGCCCAGGTCACGAAGTCCTCCACGGTGGGGTGGTGGCGGATGTGCTGGTAGCGGTCGGTGACCATGGCCCCGCGCCGGTTCCAGCGGCGTCGTCCGATGATGTGGACCTCCTTGGCGAGGAACGCGTTGGCGGTCCGGACCACGGTGCCGATGTTGAGGTCGTGCTGCCAGTTCTCGATGGCGATGTGGAAGTCGTGGCGTCGGGAGTCCAGGTCCGCGACGATCGCTTCGTGCTTCCAGTAGCGGTACTTATCCACCACGTTGCGCCGGTCGCCGTCCGCCAGAAGGTCCGGGTCCCAGTGCTCCCCCTCCGGCAGATCGCCGTCCCAGGGGCCGACGCCGACCTCCGGCTTGGATTCTGTCTCTGCCGCAGTCGCTGCCGTCGAGTCGGCCGAAGGGTCGGCGCCAGGCGTTGCACCGGCGGCGCGGGGGATCTCAGGTTCAGTCACGCCTCAACATTAGACTGGACTCTGGAAGCGGCACACTTACGGCGGAGGACACCATGGCAGAAGAGCGCGAAGACCAGCTGACAGAGTCAGAAGAGGCACGTTCCCGGGCTTCGATGTACCGCAGCGGCCAGGAAATCGAGTGCTGGCTGACGGACATGGACGGCGTGCTGGTCCACGAGAACCAGCCCATCCCGGGCGCCTCGGAGCTGATCCAGCGTTGGGTGGATACCTCCAAGCGGTTCCTCGTACTGACCAACAACTCGATCTTCACGCCCCGGGACCTCGCGGCCCGGCTGAGCTCCTCCGGCCTGGAAATCCCCGAGGAGAACATCTGGACCTCGGCCCTGGCCACGGCCCAGTTCCTCAAGGACCAGGTCCGCGGCTCGGAGTCGGGGAACCGCGCGTACACGATCGGCGAGGCAGGGCTCACGACGGCGCTCCACGAGGCAGGCTTCATCCTCACCGACCAGAATCCGGACTTCGTGGTGCTCGGCGAGACCCGCACCTACTCCTTTGAAGCCATCACCATGGCGATCCGCCTCATTCTGGCCGGCGCCCGCTTCATCGCCACGAACCCGGACGCCACCGGCCCGTCGAAGGACGGCCCCATGCCCGCCACCGGCGCCATCGCGGCCCTCATCACCAAGGCCACGGGCCGCGAACCGTACATCGTGGGCAAGCCCAACCCGATGATGTTCCGTTCAGCCATGAACCAGATTGACGCCCATTCGGAAACCACGGCCATGATCGGCGACCGCATGGACACCGACATCATCGCAGGCATGGAAGCGGGACTGCACACGGTGCTGGTGCTCAGCGGCATCACCCACCGGGACGACATCGCCGCGTACCCGTTCCGGCCGAACCAGATCCTGAATTCCGTGGCGGACCTCAAAAACCAGATCTGACCCCGTCAGACCACGGCCTTCTTCCCGCCGCCGGTGGGCAGCGGGAAGAAATCGTCCTGCAGTTTTTCGATGATGGGGCGGTAGACGAACGGGCTCCAGCCGGGGCTGGCGTGTTCCGGCTTGGCCCCGTCGGTGCGCAGGTTGTCCGAGACCATGTTGGCTTTGAAGGTCAGTGACCACGCGTCCCGGGCGGTCTCGTAGTCCACCGTTTGGTCCTGGGCGTTGCCGATGAAGGCCATCTTCGTGCCGCCGAGCTTGCCGACGAACCTGCCGGCGTCAAAGTGGTAGATGAAGGCGGATTCGGACTGGATCAGCACGCTGGAAGGGGCGATTGGCGACAACTGCTCCAGCGTCTGGTCCAGGATCTGGCTCCAGCTGCGCTCATTCTTGTGCAGCATCCTCTCGCCGAGCTCGTAGCCGCCGCGCAGGACGGTGGGGAAACGGAAGCCGCTCTCGTAGAGCAGCACCACGCCCTCGAACCAGCTCTGGTCCAGCACGTCATACCGGCTCGCAGGGCTGGAGTCGAGCAGGATGAACGCCACTTCGACGCCGTGGAGCTCGCGCAGCCGGGCGGCCACCTGGGTTGCCACCATGCCGCCGAAACTGTGGCCGTAGAAATAGAGGGTGGTGAGCTGGTGGGCGCGGACGTGCTCGATCACGGCGATCACCACCTCATCGATGTCCAGCCCCTCGTTGGAATACCCGACGGCGGCCAGCTGGCCCCGCTTGTTCAGCGAGCCGCGCAGGGCGTTCAGGATCCACAGGGCTTCTTCCCAGCTCGTCTTGTAGCCGGGGAACAGGATCCAGCTGGCGTGGGGAAAATACCGTTCCGCGACGTCGTCCTTCACTTCAAGGATCCGGTTGACGCGCCGCTCCTCCTGCACGCGCTGGGTGAACAGCATGTCGGCCGCCAGCGCTGAAGCGGACCCGGCGCCGACCAGGAACGTGCGCCGGGAAAACCGCTTGAGTTCGACGGCGTGGCGGAGCAGGCGGGCCTCGGCAGAACCGGGGCCTCGCGGATGGTTCGGTTCCATCTCAGCCGGCACATCACTACCGTAACCACGCTCCGGCGGGGAAGAGAAACGGGGCCATCCTGAAGGATTGGAACGCCGTACGGAAGCCAAGACGAAGCGCAGTCCTCAGTGCCGTCCCGGGCCCCGTTGGCGTCCGTCCGGCCGTCCGGACCCCGTCGGGAGCGGCGTCCGGACCCTTGACCGGCTACGCGGGTTCGGGCTCGCGGCCGACCTCGCGGCGGCTGATTTCCATGCCGATCTCGTCATAGGTCGCCAGGAGTTCGGCGCGGGCCATGCCGGCGGGGTCGTCAAGCAGGCCGAACACGGAGTCGCTCGCGGCGAGGAGTTCGTCGTCGGAGAAGCGGGTCAACCGCCGGGTGCCCGAGGGGTCCACCGAGGCCATGAGCTCTCCGGACATGTCCAGTGTCTGCGACGCGGCGGGGTCATCGAAGCGCGGGGTCAGTTCCAGGGAAACGCCGCTGCCGGACGCCGGGATGCCCGCGGTCTCCACGCCGGCGCTTCCGCCATCGATCGCATTGAGGTCGTTGCGCAGGCCGGCCAGCGCCGACGATTCCACGAACGCGGCGCGGCCGAGGTCGACGCGGATGTGCGCGGTGATGCCCATCCGGCGGACGCGCTGAATGATCTGCATCAGGGAAGGGCGGGAGGTCTGCGTGAGGCTCCCCCGGACGTCAATCCTGACGACGTCCGAAATGACATCGAGCTTGACGTGGGCTTGCAGTGACTGGTCCATAGGTACTCCAAAGAAGGATGTCTATGGCCGACGGCTCAACCGCAACCAGCGTATCCGCACCCCTGGTTGGGCACAAGTCATAGGTTACTGCCGGTTTAGCCGGCCTGGCGCCGGCCCGGCTCCTCGTAGTGGGTCCGGGTATCGGTTCCGCCCACGGACTGCACGAGCGAGGTGGCGATGTCGCGCAGCTTCACGTTGCCGTTGCTGGAGGCGTCCGTGAGGATCCGGACGGCGGTTTGCTGGTCGCAGCGGTTTTGCGCCATGACGATCCCGATCGCCATGTCGATGACGGTCCGGGACTCGAGGGTGGCGCGCAGGTTCGTCGCGCTGTCCGTGTGCAGGGAAAAGCGCACGGCCATGCGCAGTGCTTGGGAGATCTGCCGGGTGTAGTCGCGCGCCCGGGCCGCGACGTCGCCGTCGAACTTGCGCGGCACGTCCGAGTACAGGTTCAAGGCGGCCTGGGCTTCGCCCTGGAGGTGGAACGGCACGGAGAGCACCGAGCGCAGTCCGTGCGAGGCCACGGCGTTGGCGTAGTCGGGACCCCAGCGGTCTTCCTCAAAAAGGTCCGGCACGTAGACCTCGCGCTCCTCCTGCGCCGCCGTCAGGCACGGCCCCTGGGCCAGCCGGTACTGGATCTCATCCACTTCCCGGGCAGACTCACTGCTCCAGCCGATCGTCGCGGCCTTCCGGTCCCGCAGCAGGGTGATCCCGCACAGCGCGTCGTCGCCCTCACCGGCCACCTGGTGCGCGGAAAAACGCGCGAGTTCGTTCAGGAACTCTTCAAAGTCCGCACTGTCCAGGATCAGGTTCTGGACCTGGTCGACAGTGCTGATGGAATCAGTCGTCAAATCTTCATTGGGCGGAAGCATGGCGCGTTTCTCCAGAGGCGGGTACCGATGGGGGTATTTAAGAAATGATAAGTCACCCCCAAAGCACGGTCCATACGTGTCCGCCGCCGGTGAAACGCCTAATTCAGGCCCAGTTCGTCCTTGCCGAACGCGAACAGGTACGGAACACCGGCTTCGGCTTCGATCTTTTCCTTGGCTCCCGTGTCGCGGTCCACAATCACGGCGACGGCCACGACATTGCCACCGGCCTTGCGGACGCCCTCGACGGCGGTCAGCGCGGAGCCGCCGGTGGTTGACGTGTCTTCCAGGACCAGGACCCGGCGGCCCTCGACCGAGGGGCCTTCCACCTGGCGGCCCATGCCGTAGGACTTCTGCGCCTTGCGGACGACGAACGCGTCCACCGGGCGGCCGGCGTCGACGGCGGCGTGCATGACGGCGGTGCCCACCGGGTCTGCCCCCATGGTGAGCCCGCCGGCGCACTCAAAGTCGATCCCGGCGTCGTCCATCAGGGAGAGCATGACCTGTCCCACCAGCGTGGATGCCTCGTGGTGCAGGGTGATGCGGCGCAGGTCGATGTAGTAGTCCGCCTCCGCGCCGCTGGAGAGGATGACCTTGCCGCGGACGACGGCCAGCTCCTTGATCAGTTCCAGGAGTCGGGCACGGGCAGAGGCAGCGTCGGCTGCGAAGTCACGGGTGGCAGTCATGGGTCCCAGTTTAGTGGCTGGTCCGCCGCGGATTCCCAGCCGGGCGCCCATGTGTCGGGGGCCGGGACCTTTTACTCTTGGCGGCACCGTCGCACGGGAGTCCGATGGAACCATGACGGCAGGAACCGAACCATCCATCCGCTGGCCTGCGATCACCAAAGACATCGGGAGTTTCCGGGTCCGGCCGAACCTGGTGGATTACGACGCGGCGTGCGCGGCATTTACCTGGGATGAGGGCCGCCGTGCACTGTCCGGGCTCCCCGGGGGCCGTGGCCTCAACATCGCCTACGAGGCGGTGGACCGGCACGCAGCCGGCAGCGGCGCCGGCCGGGAGGCCTTGCGGTTTGTCCGCGCCGATGGCAGCACCCATTCACTGAGCTACGCCGAACTCGCCGAACAGACCAACCGCTTCGCCGGGGTCCTCCGCGGCCTCGGCGTCGGCCGCGGGGAACGGGTGTTCTCGCTCACCGGCCGCGGGCCCGACCTGTATATCGCCGTGCTCGGCACGTTCAAGAACGCGAGCGTGTTCTGCCCGCTGTTCTCCGCGTTCGGCCCCGAGCCCGTGCGGCAGCGCCTCACGCTGGGCTCCGGCCGGGCGCTGGTCACTACGCGGGCGCTGTACCGCAAGAAAATCGCGCAGCTGCGCGGGCAGCTCCCCGACCTGCGCCACGTCCTGCTCATCGACGCCGAGGGCGATCCCGAGCCCGGGACCCTGGACCTCGCAGCCCTCATGCGGGAAGCCCCGCCGGACGGGGAAATCGCCGCCACCCAGCCGGAGGACATGGCCCTGCTGCACTTCACGTCCGGTACCACCGGCACCCCGAAGGGCGCCATCCACGTGCACGACGCCGTGACCGCCCACCACGCGACCGGCACCTTCGCCCTGGACCTGCACCCCGGTGACGTCTACTGGTGCACGGCGGACCCCGGCTGGGTCACGGGAACCTCGTACGGCGTGATCGCACCCCTGAGCCACGGGGTGACGGCCGTCGTGGACGAGGAGGAAATGGACGCGGACCGGTGGTACCGGATCCTCGCCGAACAGCGGGTCACGGTCTGGTACACGGCCCCGACGGCCCTGCGCATGCTCATGAAGGCCGGGGCCGACCGCGCCGCGGGACACGACCTCTCCGCCCTGCGCTTCGTCGCCAGCGTCGGCGAGCCGCTCAACCCGGAGGTGGTGGTGTGGGGGCAGGAGGCCTTCGGCCAGCCGGTGCACGACAACTGGTGGCAGACCGAAACGGGCGGCATCATGATTTCCAACTACGCGGCCACCGAGATCCGGCCCGGCTCCATGGGCCGGCCGCTTCCCGGCGTTGAAGCGGCCCTCGTGGTCCGGGACGCGGACGGCAAGGCGGTCATCCGCGACGGCGAAGCCGTGCTGGTCACGGCCCCGGACACCATGGGGGAACTGGCCCTCCGGCCCGGCTGGCCCTCCATGTTCCGCGGCTACCTGCATGAGGAGGAGCGCTACCGCCGCTGCTTCGCGGGCGGCTGGTACCTGACCGGGGATCTCGCCAAGCGCGACGCCGACGGCTACTACTGGTTTGTGGGCCGGGGCGACGACGTCATCAAGTCCTCGGGGCATCTGATCGGCCCGTTCGAGGTGGAGAGTTCCCTCATGGAGCACCCGGCCGTGGCCGAGGCCGGCGTGATCGGTGTCCCGGACCCGGTGGCGGGCGAGGTGGTCAAGGCCTTCGTTGAGCTCCGGAGCGGGTGGGAGCCGTCCGGGGAGCTGGCGCTGGAGATCATCGGTTTCGCCCGCAAGCGGCTGGGTCCCGCCGTCGCGCCGCGGCTGCTCGACTTCACCACCGCCCTGCCCAAGACCCGCAGCGGGAAGATTCTCCGGCGCCTGCTCAAGGCCCGCGAGCTCGGGCTGCCCGAGGGTGACACTTCCACCATCGAGTCGCCTCCGCCGAACGCGGCCCCGCCTGACGCGGCCGGCACGGGGCTGGACGGCACGGATCCAGCCGGCACAGAGCGGGCACCGAAATGACCGGCACCCCGGGCCCGGGCGGGGGCGCCGTGGACGCGGCCCACGGCCGGCATCTGCTGCTGCAGATGCTGCGCGTCCGCCAGCTCGAAGAGAAATGCGTCGAGCTCTACAGCGCCGCCAAGATCCGCGGCTTCCTGCACGTCTACATTGGCGAGGAGGCCGTCGCCGCCGGCGTCCTGGCGTCCCTGGGACCGGAGGACGCCGTGGTCGCGACGTACCGGGAGCACGGCCACGCGCTGCTGCGGGGCGTCTCGGCCGGGGCGATCCTCGCCGAAATGTACGGCTACGTTGAAGGGTGCTGCCGCGGGCGCGGCGGATCAATGCACCTCTTCGACGCCGCCACCCGGTTCTTCGGCGGGAACGCGATCGTCGCCGGCGGCCTGCCGCTCGCCGTCGGCCTGGCGCTCGCCGACAAGATGGCGGGACGCTCCAATGTCACGGCGTGCTTCTTCGGCGAAGGTGCGGTGGCCGAAGGCGAATTCCACGAGAGCCTGAACCTGGCGGCCCTGTGGCAGCTGCCCGTCCTGTTCTGCTGCGAGAACAATCTCTATGCCATGGGAACCGCCCTGGCCCGTTCCGAATCGCAGACGGACATCGCCCTCAAGGCCGCCGCGTACGAGATCCCCGCGTGGGCCGTGGACGGCATGGATGTCCTGGCCGTCCAGGAGGGCGCGCGCCGAGCGGTGGACGCCGTCCGCTCCGGCGGCGGCCCGCATTTCCTGGAGCTGCGGACCTACCGCTTCCGAGCCCACTCGATGTTCGATCCCGAACGCTACCGGGCCAAGGACGAGGTGGCGCGGTGGATGGAACGGGACCCGATCACGCTGCTGCGGACCGCACTGGAGTCCGCGGGCCAGCTCTCAGCCGCCGAGTGGGAGCAGCTGCAGGCAGACGCACAGGCGGAAATCGCGGCCGCCGTCGACTTCGCCGAGGCCGGAACACCGGAGCCGGTGGAGGAACTGACCCGCTTTGTCTACAGCGAGCGCGGCGCCGGAGACGGTGCCGACACAGGCACCGGCACCGGCACCGGCACGAAGCCTGCAGAGAAGGAAACGGGCGCGCCATGAAATCCAGCTACCGCGAAGCGCTCCGCGCGGGCATCCGCGACGCCATGATCCGCGACGAACGCGTGTTCCTGATGGGCGAGGACGTGGGCGCCTACGGCGGCTCGTTCGCGGTCAGCCTGGGCCTGCTGGAGGAGTTCGGTCCGGACCGGATCCGCGACACCCCGCTGTCGGAATCCGGTTTCGTCGGCGCCGGAATCGGGGCCGCGCTTGGCGGCATGCGCCCGATCGTGGAAATCATGACCGTCAACTTCAGCCTCCTGGCCCTCGACCAGATCGTGAACAACGCCGCCACCTTGCTGCACATGTCCGGCGGGCAGTTCCACGTGCCGCTCGTGATCCGGATGACCACGGGGGCGGGCCGCCAGCTCGGCGCCCAGCACTCGCACAGCCTCGAGGGCTGGTACGCGCATATCCCGGGCCTGCGGATCCTCGCCCCGGCCACCCTCGAAGACGCCCGCGGCATGCTGTGGACGGCGCTTCAGGACCCGGATCCCGTGCTGATCTTCGAGCACGGCTCGCTGTACAACGTCCCCGGGGAACTGGCCGACGACGCCGGACCGGTAGACATCGACACGGCCGCCATCCGGCGCCCCGGCAACGACATCTCGCTGATCACCTACGGCGGGACTCTCCCCGCCGTGCTCGACGCCGCGGAACAGCTCGCGGCCGACGGGATCGATGCCGAGGTCCTGGACCTGCGCACGCTCCGCCCGCTCGACGACGCCGCCATCATGGCATCCGTGACCCGGACCCACCGGGCCGTGGTGGTCGATGAAGGCTGGCGCAGCGGCAGCCTGTCGGCCGAGGTGAGCGCCCGGATCACCGAGCAGGCGTTCTTTGACCTCGATGCGCCGGTGGGCCGGGTCTGCAGCGCCGAGGTGCCGATCCCCTACGCCAAGCACCTCGAGCTGGCCGCCCTGCCTTCCGCGGCACGGATCATCACCGCCGCCAAGGAGGCGGTGGACGCCGGTGGGTGACTTCCTCATGCCCTCGCTCGGGGCTGACATGGAACACGGCAAGCTGGTCGAATGGCTCGTCAAGCCCGGTGACTACGTGCGCCGCGGCGACCTCGTGGCAGTCGTGGACACGGACAAGACCGTCATGGATGTGGAGTCCTTCCAGGAGGGCGTCGTGGCAGACCTCCTGGTGGGCATCGGCGAAACCGTTCCGGTGGGAACCCCGCTGGCCCGGATCACGCAGACCCCCGCCGAGATGGGGGCACCGGTTCATGAGGCGCCCCCGCCGCGGGCGCCGTCGAAAGCCCCCGCGGTCAAGCCTCAAGCTCCGGAAGCACCCGCGGCCACGGCCGGTCCCCCGATCGCGCCGCCGGTGCGGCATCTGGCGCACCGGCTGGGCGTGGACACCGGCAGGATCCATGGCACCGGCAAAGCCGGCGCCATCACGCGGGCGGATGTGGAACATGCCAGGGCGGCCCGGCCCGGCAGCGCGGCCAGGGTGCGCTCCGCGCCGCGGGCCCGGCGGCTTGCGGCGGAACTCGGGATCGAGCTTTCGGCCGTGACCGGCACCGGCCCGGACGGCGCCGTGACCGTGACCGACGTGCAGGACGCCGCAGCAGTCGTTCCGCCGGCAGGGCCCGCGGAGGCGCGGCCCGAAGCCGGTCCTCCGGGGGCCGTCCTCCCGGAGGCCGCCGTCGGGGTTTCCGTGCCGGAAGCGCCGGCGCCGGAAGCCGCACCCGCTCTGCCGGAACCGGAAGCGCCGGCTAAAGGGAAGCCGCCGTCGGAGGCCCGCGAGCGCGTGGCCAGCCTGCGCCGCGCCATCGGCGCCCTAATGACGCGTTCGAAGCAGACCATCCCGCACTACTACCTCAGCACCACGCTGGACCTCCGGGCCGGCGTCGAGTGGATGCAGTCCGTCAACGCGCACCGGCCTGTCGCCGCCCGGCTGGTGCCCTCCGCGCTCCTGCTCAAGGCCGCGGCGCTCGCGGCCAAGGAAGTCCCCGAAGTGAACGGCTTCTACGACGACGGCGGGTTCCGGCCCAGTGCGGCGGTGCACCTCGGCGTCGCAGTGGCCCTGCGACAGGGCGGCCTGGTGGCCCCCGCCATCCACGACGCCGACACCCTGCCCCTGGACGTGCTGATGGAGCAGCTGCGGGATCTTGTCAGCCGGGCCCGGGCGGGGCGTCTGTTGCGCGCCGAGATGGCCGATCCGACGCTGACGGTGACCAACCTCGGAGACCTCGGCGTGGACAGTGTCTACGGCGTGATCTACCCGCCCCAGGTCGCGATGGTGGGCTTCGGCCGCGTGATGGAACAGCCTTGGGCCCAAAACGGGCTCCTCGGAGTCCGGCACGCTGTCGTTGCCACGCTCTCGGCGGACCACCGGGTCAGCGACGGGCTGCGCGGTGGCCGCTATCTGGCCCTGATCAACGAGCTGTTGCAAGAACCGGAGCATCTGTGACACCCAAAGCCAGGAAAGCGGAGGAACCATGAACGAACAGGACGCCCGGGCGGCCGTGCAGGCCGCGATTGGCGAAGTGGCCCCCGACGTCGACTTCGACGACGTCGACGAGGACGCCCGGCTGCGCCAGGACCTGGAACTCGATTCGCTGGACTTCCTGCGGCTCGTGGAAACCATCGACAAGGCCACCGGCGTGGACATTCCGGAGCGTGACTACCCGGCGGTCGCCACCGTCAAGGGCCTGATCGGCTACCTCGCGGCCCACGGCTAACCCCCAATCGGCTGCTCCGCAACCGCCCTTTTGGAGGCTCTAAAGGGCGGTTACGGAGCAATCGACGGTGGCGACGGTCGACCACTAGGACCTGTCCTACCGCAAGACGACGGTCCGGTTGCCGAGGAGCAGGACCCTGCCCTCGCAGTGCCAGCGCACAGCATTGCGCAGGGCGGCACATTCGGCATCCCTGCCCACCGCCACGAGGTCGTCGGCGGTGTAGGTATGGTCCACGTCGATGACCTGCTGCGAGATGATCGGGCCCTCATCCAGCTCGGCATTGACGTAGTGGGCGGTGGCGCCCACGGTCTTCACCCCGCGGTCGTAGGCCTGGTGGTAGGGCTTGGCACCCTTGAAGCTCGGCAGGAAGGAGTGGTGGATGTTGATGGTCCGTCCCGCGAGTTTGGCTGATAGTCCGTCGCTGAGGACCTGCATGTAGCGGGCCAGGACCACGAGTTCCACGTCGAATTCGTCAACGATTTCCAGGAGCCTGGCTTCGGCCTCCGGCTTGGAGTCCTTGGTCACCGGCAGGTGGAAGAACGGGATGTCGTGCCACTTCACCAGCGCCTCCTGATCGCGATGATTGGAGACCACGGCGACGATTTCCACGGGGATGTCGCCGGTCCGCGCCCTGAACAGAAGGTCATTGAGACAGTGGCCCATCCTGGACACCATGACCAGGACACGCCGTTTGCGGCCGTGCGGTTCCAGTTGCCAGTTCATCTGCCATTTCTCCGCCAGGACCGTAAAGTCGCGGCGCAGCTGCTCGGTGCTGAAGGCCTCCGGGGCAGAGGAGAAGTGGACGCGCATGAAGAAATGCCCAACCCCGCGGTCCCCATACTGCTTGTTGTCGATGATGTCGCAGCCGTGGTCCAGCAGGAACCCCGAGATCGCGTGGACGATGCCGGGAGACTCCCGGCAGTCGAGAGTGAGCACGTGTTCGGACGTGGCTGTATGTTCCTGGGGTTCCTGGGTGGAACCCGTCGTCTGTGTGTCCATTGCTCAGGCTTCCTGTTCCATGTCCCGGGCGAGTTCGGCCTGGAACGTCGCGTAGCGGGCCAGGTGCGTGGGGCGGCGGCGCAGGATGTACCATGCGATGCCGAGCAAAATGAACCAGACCGGGGTGAATAGCAGTGCTGTGAGCGTGTCAGGCTGGGTGGTCAGCGTCCAGAGCACGAAACCGAAGAAAGCGAAGACAACCCAGACCATGGGAATGCCGCCGGGCATCTTGAACTTGGACGCGTCGTGCAGTTGCGGGCGGCGCCTGCGGAAGGCGATGTAGCTGGCCAGGATGATGGACCACACGAAAACAAAGCAGACAGCGGACACGGTGGTCACCATGTCGAAGGCCTTGCCGATGTCCTGTCCCGCGTACATCAGCACCACGCCGGAGAGCAGCAGCACGCAGGAGAGGAACAGCGCGTTCTGCGGGACCTTCCGCCGGGAGAGCCCGCCGAACACGCCCGGAGCGTCACCCTCCTGGGCCAGTCCGTACACCATGCGTGAAGTGGAGTAGATGCCGGAGTTGGCCGAGGACATCGCCGAGGTCAGGACCACCAGGTTCACCACGGTGGCGGCGGCACCCAGACCGGCCAGTGAGAACATGGCGATGAAGGGGCTGTGGCCGGCCTGGAACTGGGTCCACGGGATGACGGACATCAGGATGATGAGGGCGCCCACGTAGAAGAGCAGGACACGGACGGGAATGGAGTTGATCGCCTTGGGCAGGTTCTTCTCCGGGTCCTTGGCCTCGGCAGCCGTGGTGCCCACCAGCTCGATGCCCACAAAAGCGAACACGGCAATCTGGAAACCGGCCACGAAGCCCATGAATTCATTCGGGAAGAAGCCGCCGTGACTCCACAAGTTGCTGAAACTGGCCGGTCCGGCGTCGGAGCTGAACCCGCTGAAAATCATGAACAGACCCACCACGATCAGTGCCGCGATGGCGATAATCTTGATCAGCGCGAACCAGAACTCCGTCTCGCCGAACGCCTTCACCGTGGCCAGATTCAGCAGCAGCAGGATGGCGATGGTGACCAGGCCGGGGATCCACAAAGGTAGCGCCGGCCAGAGTTCCTGCGAGTAGCCCGCAATGGCGATGACATCCGCAATTCCGGTGATCACCCAGCAGAACCAGTAGGTCCAGCCAGTGAAGAAGCCCGCCCAGGGGCCCAGCAGGTCCGCGGCGAAGTCGCTGAAGGACTTGTAGTTCAGGTTGCTCAGCAGCAGTTCGCCCATCGCCCGCATGACAAAGAACAGCATGAAGCCGATGATCATGTACACGAAGATGACGGAGGGTCCGGCCGCCGAAATCGTCTTGCCCGAGCCCATGAACAGGCCGGTGCCGATGGCGCCGCCGATCGCAATCAGCTGGATGTGCCGGTTGCTGAGCTGCCGCTCAAGGTGCGGCTCCTGGTGGGAAGTTACGACTCTAGTTGTCACGTGTTGCCCTTCGAATCAATGCCGGCTGAAGTGCTGCTGGGGTTAACGCTTGATCCGGCCCGTCAGGGACCGCGTCAAGGTTGTTGAAGCTGTAGAGGTGGATGCCCGCGATGCTGCCGGGCTGGCTTTGCAGATCTGTCAGCAGACTCTGGGGCGAGTATCGGTCCCCGCTCAGGAGCTTGCGTGCCAACGGCCCCTTGCGGCTGAGGAACTTCAGGGAACTTCCGACGCCGATCTGCGCGGCCAGGGAAACCAGCTTGGTCCGCGGGACGGCCCCCGCCACCCCGGCCCAGACGGGCAGCTGCACGCCTTCCCGGCGGAGGAGCGCCGCGTAGTCAAGGATTTTCGGCGCGGAGAAGCACATCTGCGTGACGACATGGGTCGCCAGGTGCTGCTTGGCCAGCAGGGCGTCCACGAGGTCCAGGGCACCCACAGAGGGGTGGCCCTCCGGGTAACCCGCAACGCCTGCCCGCATCACACCGCCTGTGTACTGCGCGATGTCTTCCAGCACCGGGAGGGCGGACCCGTACGGACCGGCCTGCTGCTTCCGGTCCCCGCCGATCACGAACACTTCGCCGATGCCGGCAACATCGCAGTCGCGGAGGATTTCGGTCAGCTCGACACGGCCAGGCAAGCTCCGCGCCGCGAGGTGCGGAATGACGGAGTAGCCGTGCAGGCTAAGCTGCACCGCGGCACGCATGGTCCGCTCGATGCCGTGGTGGGGCAGGCACGTGACGGTAAGCGTGGTGCTCAAGGGCACCAGGGCCGTGACCTGCTCCACGATTCCCTCTGAAGGGATGATTTCGATTCTGGTGGGAAACATCGTTGGTCCTCTGCAGGTGTCAGACGCCGGCGTGCGCGGCGAGGATGGAGCTGGCTTCCTGGCGGGTGCTGCCGGAGCTTTCGATGTGGGCGAGCTGGGCCGGGATTTCCCAGCCTTTCTTGCGCATCGCGGTGGCCCAGAGCCGGCCGGCGCGGTAGGAGGAGCGCACCAGGGGGCCGGACATGACGCCCAGGAAGCCGATCTCGTCCGCTTCCTGTTGCAGGTCCACGAATTCCTGCGGCTTGACCCAGCGGTCCACCGGCAGGTGCCGTTCGGACGGGCGCAGGTACTGGGTGATCGTGATGAGGTCGCAGCCGGCCGCGTGCAGGTCCCGCAGGGCCTCGGAAATCTCTTCGCGGGTCTCGCCCATGCCCAG